>CALEPU010000164.1 GCA_937913075.1 uncultured Clostridia bacterium | reverse complement strand
CCCTACACGACGCTCTTCCGATCTCGATATCAAGAAGCACGTCGCAGCCCGCATCGAGCTTGCTCTCGACATACTTGCGAGGGGTGCCGTAGTGGTTCTTGCCGAAAACGTTCATGTATTCAAGGAACTCATCCTCTGCGATCATACGTTCGAACTCCTCATCGGAGATGAAGAAATAGTCCTTGCCGTCCTCCTCGCCCTCGCGCGGAGCTCTTGTGGTGCACGATACCGAAAATACCATGCTGCCGCCGCTTCTTTTTAAAAGCTGCTTCCCCACCGTGCCCTTGCCTACGCCGGAAGGACCCGATAATATCAACAGAATACCCTTTTGCATAATATGCCTCCGTAAAACGGTTATTGACCTGCCGGCACAGCGCCGCGGCGGTCATTATTCAAGGTTCTGCACCTGCTCCCTTATCTTCTCGATCTCCGCCTTGCCCTCTATAACAAGAGCGGTGATCTGTTTGTCGTTTGCCTTGGAGCCGATGGTGTTGAACTCGCGGTTCATCTCCTGCACTATAAAATCGAGCTTGCGCCCGACGGGCTCATCCTTTGATAAAAGCTCGCGTGCGGCGTCAACGTGGCTTTGCAGCCTGACAAGCTCCTCGTCGATATTCGCTCTGTCGGCGAAGAGCGCGACCTCCGTCGCAAGCCTTGCGGCGTCTATCTCCGCGGGAATAAGCAGTGAAGAGATGCGCTCATTAAGCTTCTGTCTGTAATCCTCGACCACGAGCGGCGCGCGGCTTGCTATTTCTCCCCTGATGCGAAGGACTGTATCGAGCCTGGCGGTAAGGTCGGTGCAAAGCCTCTGCCCCTCTAAGAGCCTCATACCTATAAGCTCGGCACAGGCGGCGTCGAGCACCTCGGCAAGAAGCTTCGTTACCGCCTCGCTGTCCTCCTCGGCGTTTGCGACGTCGATAACGTCGGGCAGACGCAGGGCGCTCGTTACGGTAAGATCGTCAGTAAGACCGAATTTTTCGGCACAGCTTTTAGCCGCCTCGATATAGGCGGCAAGCAGCGCCTCGTCCAAAGAAGCGGTCTTGCTGTCCTCCCTCGTGTTGCGGTAGGTGAGGAACACGTCAACATGGCCCCTCGTGAGACGGGAAGAAAGCGTGTGCCTAATCTCGTCCTCCAAAAAGGAGATATGCCTCGGCATACGGAAGCCGAGATCGAGATAACGGTGATTGACGCTTTTGAGCTCGACCGTGAGCTCCCTGCCGTCCCTCAGCAGGCTTGCCCTGCCAAAACCTGTCATGCTGCAGACCATTATTATATCCCCCTTATTTGGGCATAGTTATACAAAAGTTATTATAATATATCCCAAAATATCGGTCAATGTCAATAAGGAACTGTAGCTAAAAAACCTAAGCAGACCCTCAGTTCTTAAAGCTGTGAACAGGAGCCGGTATTCTGCCGCCTCTGTTAACGAAATTGTCGCATGAGAACTGATTAACCGGCATAATTGGTGCATATCCAAGTAGTCCGCCAAACTCAACTGTTTCTCCAACGCCTTTTCCAATTACCGGAATGAGACGTACAGCTGTAGTCTTCTGGTTGATCATTCCTATTGCCATTTCATCTGCAATGATACCGGAAATTGTTGTATCCTTTGTATCTCCAGGTATTGCAACCATATCAAGCCCCACTGAGCAGACGCATGTCATAGCCTCAAGCTTTTCAAGAGTAAGGGCTCCTGCTTCTACTGCATTTATCATGCCCTGATCTTCACTTACAGGGATGAATGCACCTGAAAGCCCGCCAACATAAGACGATGCCATTACTCCGCCTTTTTTTACCTGATCATTTAAAAGTGCAAGGGCCGCTGTAGTCCCCGGTGCACCTG
>CALEPU010000163.1 GCA_937913075.1 uncultured Clostridia bacterium | reverse complement strand
GCGCTTTTCATCGCTATACCGCTGCTTTTGATGCAGACCGCCCTCAATGGCAATGAGAGCTTTATGGCGGGCTTTACCGCAAGCCGCGCCTACCCCTATATCGCTTTGGTGCAGAGCAGCATAGTCAAGATGTGCGGCTACGTCGGCAACCTCGTAACGCCGATAGCGCTTTTATACATCGGCGCGGCGCTTTATGAATACGGCTTTAAAGCCTTAAAGCCCGACCGTTTTATGTGGGTGGCCATGGCGGTGAGGTTCATCGCCGCTCCCGCGACAATGCTCGGGCTGTGTTATCTCTTCGGGCTCAGCGGCGTGCCGAGCGGCGTTTTCACCGTGGAGGCCGCTATGCCAGTCATGAGTCAGGCGGTGGTGCTTGCCGCCTCCTGCGAAGCCGACGAGAGCTTTGTCGCCGCCGGCATGTGCCTTACTACCCTCGGCTGCTTTGCGCTGGTGCCCCTGCTGATGCTCTGTATGACCGCGCTGGGGTTTGTTTAATACCGATTTAAGAAGGAAGGAGCGACGTTATGCCGATTTTTTCCAAGACCTTGAAATTAATAACTGCCGCGGCGTCCGCCCTGCTGCTTGCCTCTGCTTTATCCGCCTGCACGAGCGGCGGCAAGCCCGTTGAGCCCGTCGAGGTCAGCGCCGTGCCCGAGGTGGGCTTTGAGCTCGTGCATGAAATTCGCTACTGGCCCGAGGACGCCGATTACGATACCTGCGATTACGCCTGCATAGTGGAGAAGCCCGTCTTCTCGCGCAGCTACACCGCGGGCGCCAATATGAATTTGGCGGTGGATCAATATATCGAGGAGCTTTACGCAAGGATAGAGAGCAAGTACGTGCCCGCGGCCGTCGCCGCTCCGCCCTATACCGAGGTCTCCTGCGGCGTGCACACGCACGGCGGGTACACGGGCATAGTTTTCACCGAGGAGCATTTTTACGAGGCTCAGCCCTTTACGCTGACGCGGGTTTTGATGCTGAACGCGCGCGGCGAGCAGGCGAACATCAACGATATTTACAAAACCTATCACGCGCAGGAGCTGCTTGCCGCCGCCATGCCCGAGATAATGCTCGGCAGCTTAGAGCACTGCTATGACGGTATCACCGCCGAAATGCTGCTGCCTTATATCGACGTGAACCGCGGCGCGCTTGCCGACGAAAACGGCTGTACGGTTTACCTGCCCGAGGGCGTTTTCGCCCCTTACGAGCTGGGCGAGCTTTCGGTCTGCGTGCCCGATCTTGCGCTGATGCCCGATTTCGTGGGCGAGGCAATTACCTTGGAGGAGTATGGGAGCATAATCGAGCTGACCGACTGCATCTGCGGCGCCGTGATAGTCCGCGAGGAGAATATCGAGGGCTCTCAGCTCACCCCCTACTCCGCGACCGCCTTCATGGGCGCGCTCGTGCAGAGGCAGGGCCACGCGCCCGATAAGGGCAGGATAGAGCTTTCCGCAAACGAATTTACGGGGCTTTACCGCGGCTGCTTCGGGGGCGAGTTCCCCGGTATCGACTCCGACGGCTTCGATATAAAGCTCACCGACAAGGGCGCCTATTCCGTCTCCGCCTCGCAGAAGCCCTATGAGTATCACCTCGATATGCTTACCGCCTCATGGCAGGGCGAGGTGCTCGTGATAACGGGCGATATGTGGTTCGGCGCATACGGCAGCGCTTACAGCGTGCCGGTCAACCACGTTACCTGCCGCCTCGTCAGAAACAGCGAAAGCGTTTACGGCTTCACCGTTACCGATTTCATTATGGGGCTTTGAGCCCCTTGCCATATCACACTCTTAAAAGGAGCATTTACCATGAAAGTACGCACAAGATTTGCCCCCAGTCCCACGGGCTTTATGCACGTCGGCAATTTGAGGACGGCGCTTTACGCCTGGCTCTGGGCCAAGAAGAACGACGGCGTTTTTATGCTGAGGATAGAGGACACCGATCAGGCAAGGTTCGTTGAGGGCGCGGAGGAGATGGTCTACAAGACCCTCCGCACCGCCGGTCTTACCTGGGACGAGGGCCCCGATATCGGCGGCGACTACGGTCCCTACGTTCAGTCGCAGCGCAAGGATATGTACCTGCCGTATGCCAAAAAGCTCGTTGAAAGCGGTCATGCCTATTACTGCTTCTGCACCAAGGAGGAGCTTGACGAAAGAAGGCAAAGGGTCGAAAGCGAGGGCGGCACCTTCAAGTACGACAAGCACTGTCTTAATATGCCCAAGGAGGAGGTCGAAAGGCGTCTTGCGGCGGGCGAGCCCTACGTAATAAGGCAGAACGTCCCGAAAAGCGGCAAGGCGGATTTCGACGACGCCATATTCGGTCATATCGAGGTGGACTGCGCTGAGCTCGACGATATGATACTCATAAAGGCGGACGGCATGCCCACCTACAACTTCGCAAACGTAATTGACGATCACACCATGGGCGTTACCCACGTGCTGCGCGGCATGGAGTATCTCTCCTCCACTCCCAAGTATAACCTGCTCTACGACGCTTTGGGTTGGGAGAAGCCCACCTACGTCCACCTCACGACCATAATGAGGGACGCGACGCACAAGCTCTCGAAGAGGGACGGCGACGCGACCTTTGAGGATCTTATAAATCTCGGTTACCTGCCGCAGGCGGTAATAAACTACCTCGCGCTTGTCGGCTGGAGCCCGGGAGACGACAGGGAGTTTTTCACGCTTGACGAGCTTAAAGAGGCGTTCTCGCTCGAGGGGCTTTCCAAATCCCCCGCTATATTCGACCACAACAAGCTCAGGTGGATGAACGCCGAGTACATCCGCCGCATGGACGGCGCGGATTACTTTAAGGCCGCGCTCCCCTGGCTTGAAAAAGCCGGCGTCGGCGATATCGCAAAAGCTCCCGGCGCGGAGGATATCATTATCCGAATTTTGCAGCCGAGGACGGAGGTTTTCGGCGACGTTGCCGGCGTTGTGGGCTTCCTTCGCGAGCTCGACGAGAGCTATGATGCTGAGCTCTTCACCAACAAAAAATCCAAGACCGACGCCGAGGTCTCAAAGAACGTGCTGGACGCCGTTATACCCATGCTCGAGGCGCTGCCCGCATGGACCGAGACCGCCCTGCATGACGCGCTCATAGGCTATGCCGAGGCAAACGGCATGAAGAACGGCACCCTCCTCTGGCCCGTCCGCATCGCGCTGAGCGGCATGACCGTCACCCCCGGCGGCGCTATCGAAATAGCCGCCCTCTTGGGACGCGAGGAAAGCCTCAGAAGGCTGAAGCTCGGGAGAAATAAGCTCGAATAAAAGACCCCGAACCAACTCGGCTTGACAAGGGGACGGTTACTTCTGTCAAGCGGACAAGACGGTTTGGTGAACGCAACAATAAATTGACAGAGGAACCGTCACCTTGTCAACGAAAA
>CALEPU010000162.1 GCA_937913075.1 uncultured Clostridia bacterium | reverse complement strand
GAGGACGACTGCTGCACGGAAGCTGCTTTTGCTCATTAATGCAACAGCCCCTTTTCAACGCTGATTATTCAGCAAATCGCAAGTTATTTTTCAGTCCTCCGGGGAGTAAGTATCGACCTCCGGATAGACTATCTCACCGAGCACATAGCCGTACTCTATTACGTTGATCTCGCCTATGAGCTCCCGCAGCCTTTGCATATCGCTCTCCGAAAGCGTCAGCGCGAATACCCTGTCCCCATCCAGCAAGGAGTAGGTGCTTATCGTTACCACGACGCAGTTTTCAGGCGACTCCGCCCGAGCGCCTGTTACAAGCAGGTCCCGCACTTCACTGTAAAGCTTTGCCGCAGGATGGTTGCCGTCGATGCAGTTATAGGCGTCGAGATAAAGCCAGCCGTCGTTTACGTAATACCCCTCTTCCCATTCGATGCTTTCGGGCTGCTCCGACGTGGGAACGCGGAGCATTACGGTATAAGGCCATGCGCCGTCGGCTTTCGCCATATCGCGCAGCAGCGACATGCCCTCGTCAAACGCCTTATCGTTGATGATCTTTATGTAGAGCGCGGCGGCATTGGGAGTAAGCTCGCTGACGCGATACCGACCTTCGAAGTGTTCGAGCCCGCGGCAGCCCACAAACTGTATCATGGCAAGCGGCGTGCCGAAGTAATAGCCAATTGGACTGTTATAGAAGCGGCTGCCCCCGTTTGAAGCGCAGAGGCTTTGCCTTTCGCTTTCGGTGAGCTTATTATAGTCCTCGGCGTAAGCCTCGGCTACGGCGCGGCTCTCGCTCTCCGTAAGACCTTCCACGGCGAACCAGAGCTTTCCCTCGGGGAAACCGCTGCTGAAGCTTTGATAGTCCTCCCGCCTGCTCCAAATGCTTTCAAGCTCATAGAGCTTGCTTTCGGGGATGCTGATGCAGCGGACAACATCGCGCCCGAATTTACGGTCTATCCTGACCCAGATATTCGAATAGGCTTCTCTGTCGGACTGATACATCGCATAGGATGCGCGCCCCAGATTGGAGAGCCTTGCCTGCGCATAGCCTTCGGCGATAATGCGTATGCTTGCCTCGTCGTCAAACCTCAAGCGTTTCAGCATGACGTCGGAATAAGTATTCGTGCTGTAACCGAATATGCCGTCCAATAAGCCGACGTAGTAAGCGGTGTCGTCGGAGCTCGCTATGTAATAGGCCTTGATATCCTCGGCGGGTATCTCGAGCTCGAGCTCCGCCTTTGCGACGGCGGGAGCAAGCACCACGCAGAGCAGCATTACGCCTATGCAGACGAGGAAGAGCGGCATCGCCTTAGCGGTCCGTTTGAGGCTCTTTGTGGAGATGAGCTCATACAGGCAATAGAATATGAACGCGAACACGACGAGAAGCACGATAGGCAGCCACTTGTTTTGACCGTCCAGAAGGAGGTATGCCAGCACGAGCAGCAGCGGCATGCCGAAGGAGCAGCGGACGACCGCCTGAAAGAGCTTTGAGGTGGTGGGTATGCCCGCGTCCTCGGA
The DNA here is from genome assembly GCA_937913075.1 of uncultured Clostridia bacterium. Lineage (GTDB taxonomy): Bacteria > Bacillota > Clostridia > Christensenellales > CAG-138 > UBA3857. Next base: position 3,575 of record CALEPU010000162.1, on the reverse strand, counting down.
GCGGCGCTTTTTGAAGACCGACAGACCGAGCAGGGTAAGCGCTATACCGTAAGCGAAATTATAGACAAGAGCGCCGAGCCTTGTATAGTCTATGCCGCCGAATATCGGGGCGTAGGGGAAGCTCCCCGCCACGTTGAAGGTGGGATCGAACAGCCAGCAGAGGGTCCATACGCGCAGCGCGCCGTTGCTCCGCAGGGCGATGAACCCGCCGAATATCGAAAGGAGCATCCTCGGCATGAAGAGTATCACGAGCGCTGCGGCAAAATTTACAAACCTTGTGCCGCAGAGCGAGCAGGCGATGCTTACAGCGCCGACCGTGACGAGCGAGGAGGCTGCCGCGAAAAGCATCACCATGCCGTAAAGCAGCATATTGTAGGGCAGTCTGAACGCGGCGTAAAGCACGACGTTGATGACGCCGGAGACGGCAAGTCCGATAAGCAGCCACGTCATCACGGCGGCGACGGTCGAGAGGTAGACCGCGTTCCTCGATACGGGCAGGGAATGGTAAAAATCGCTTCCTCTGCGGCTGTTGAGCCAATTGAACGCGATAAAGGTAAGGGTTATGCCCATCACGTATGCGTAAAGCATGGGAGAAGCCGCCATTATATAGGCGGAGGGCATAGCCGGAGATGACTCGGAGCTTACGAGCATCGCAAGAAAAATACCCGTCTGCAATACCGTAAGGATCGACGCGGAAACGACGCCCGCCGTTCTGAGCTGGCGCAGCAGCTCACGGTAAAAGCCTTTATGGAACAAGCTCTTCTTCATTATTCGCTCACCTCCTGCTTCAACACCTCGGAAAACTCATAGCCCAATGCGTCCATCTCGTAAACGAATACCTCCTCCAATGAAAGCGGCAGTATCTCGAAGAGTATCGGCTGCATGGCTTTTACCTTAGCCGCCGTCTCCTCTCTGTCGCCTCTGACGATAAGCATTGCCACGCTGCCCGTCTTTTTGAACGAAAGCACGTCTATGCCGTTAAACCTGCTCCTGTCGTAATCCTCGGAGAAAGCGACCTGTATCTTATAAAGTGAGGTTTTGAGGTTTGCGACGTCGCTCTCGAATATTATGCCGCCCTTGTGCAGAAGCGAGAGCTGATCGCAGGTGTCCTCGAGCTCGCGCAGGGAATGGCTCGTTATGACGGCAGTGGTCTTGCGCTCGCAAACGTCGTTATAGATAAGGTTTTTAACGAGGTTGCGCATTACGGGATCGAGCCCGTCGAAGGTCTCGTCGAATAAAAGATAATCCGCGTTGCATGAGAGCGCGAGAATAGTCGCCGCCTGCCGCTTCATGCCCTTTGAAAAGGCGCCTATGTTCGCCTTGGGGTCGAGGCGGAACAGCTTTACGAGCTGCTTGAAGCGCTCGTAGGAAAAGCGGTCGTACACCGAGGAATAGAGCTTTGCCATGCGATAAAGATTTGCCCTCGGCAAAAAGTAAAGCTCATCCGGCACGAGCACCATGCGCTTTTTTACCTGCGGATCGTCGTAAACGGGGCTGCCGTCCACCTTTATCTCTCCCCCGTCCGCCTTGTAAATGCCGCTCATCAAGCGCAGGAGGGTCGATTTGCCGGCTCCGTTTGAGCCGACCATGCCGTAGATGCAGCCCTCGTCTATATGGCAGTCGAGCGAATTCAACGCCGTGAAATCGCCGAACTTCTTTGTTAAGTCCTTTGCTGTGATCACTTTTTGTCCACCTCGCTGTCGTTTATATTTGTTGCTTCAAAAACCCTTGCGACCGTCTCCTCGACCGAACTGCGCCCGACGCCCGCGTCGCGCAGCATAACAAGCAGCTCCTCGAGCTCGCTGAGCTTCGCTCCGCCCGCGGCAAGCAGCCTGTCGACCGCGTCACGAGCTATAAATCTGCCGCTGCCCGGCACCGTGTAGCAGAGCCCTCGGCGCTCAATCTCGGCATACGCCTTTTGCAGGGTATTCGGGTTTATGCCGAGCTCCTGCGAGAGCGACCGCACCGAGGGAAGCTGCCCGTCCTCGGGAAGCGTGCCCGCGAGTATGCTTTTTTCGATGCTTTCGATAAGCTGCTCGTATATGGGCTTGCGCGACATTTTATCGATTGAGAACAATTTTGACCTCCTTTCGGGTCAGCGCCCGCCGGCAGGCGCTTAACCGTACTAACTGTACTATTGATACTAATACAGTTAGGTCGGTATGTCAAGGGGGGTGTAAGTGTGATTGAATAATATATTTTCTCGTAAATTTAAAAACCGCTTATATCGGAAAAACAATTATTCATTATTCGGTATTCATTAAAAAAACCGCGCCGCGGCTCTTGCTGCGGCACGGTGTAAAGACTATACAGGCTATCAGCTTGCGAACGCCTTGATTATGTTCTGCTTAACGGTGATCTTGGTATTCTCCTTCCACTCGTTGAAGGCGGCGGTGTAGGCCTCGTTCTGGGCGGTGGTCAGCGCGGCGTCCGCATAATAGTCATACAGGGACTTGCAGGTGAAGGCCTCGAAATCCTCCGCCTCCTTATCGCCGATATGGGAGTAAGCCTCATCCATGGCGGCAAGCTGCTCCTCGGTGATGCTGCCGGCGGTGGTGACTATGCCTTCGCCGTCCTTTAAGGGCTCCTCGCCGTCATAGATAACGACGCGAAGCATGCCGTCCTCGGGGTTATACATGGCGTTCCAAGCATTGGTATTGAGGATGATGTAATGTACGCCCGCGTTGGTATAAACGCGCATTATCTCGGTGCCGTCGGAAAGGGTGAGGCGCTGATAATCGTGGTCGATCTCCGCCGTTTCGGTATCCTCGTCGGAGGCGTCGTCGGTCTCCTCGGCCTCGGGCTGCCACTCGGGATATTTGAGCATCATGGCGGCATTGCCGAAGCCGTCATAATAGCTGCTGATAAGGGACTCCGCCATGAGATAGCCGAAGAACTGATAGGCCTCGCTCTCCATGCCGGGATCCTCGCAGACGTCGGAATTGAAGCACATATCGTTGAGGAACTGCTCGGCAGTGACCTCGGCGATGCGGCTCTCAACGAGATCCATCTTGGACTTGAACTCCTCGTCCTCCTGACCGAAGGCGGCAAGGTCGGTAATATCGTCGCCCGGAGCCTCGGTAAACTTTATCAGCAGATGCTGTACGGAGAAGAGCGCATCGTAAGGATTGGGCTCCTCGGTCTCTGCGTCCTCTTCCGCGTCCTCCGCGGGCTCTGCCGCCTTAACGACGGGCATATAAGCGGGAACGGCGGAGCTGCTGCCGCCGATGAAGCTCGAGAAGCTGCTGTTGAAGGAGGAGAGGGTCGCAGAGGTGCTGAAGTTATCCTCAAAGTACTTTTTGATATCGTCGTTGTTGACGGTGATATCGCCGACGGTGTTGTCACGAAGCTTGTTGATAAGAGCGGTGTTGCGCAAATTCTCCTCGATGTCGGCACGGTACTTTTTGAAGTTGGAGCCGTTCTCTTTAAGGGTGGCCTTGAGAAGAGCGAGCTCTGCCTCGTACTTTTCAGCCTCATCGGTGATGGAGCTGTCGATCTGCTCGGCATAGTTCTGCTCGAGGTAATCGGCTATCTGCTCGTCGACCTCCGCCTGGAGCTCGGCCTCCTCCTCTGCG
>CALEPU010000161.1 GCA_937913075.1 uncultured Clostridia bacterium | reverse complement strand
GCATCGGGGATGTAGCTCAGTTGGTTAGAGCGCTGTGTTCACATCGCAGAGGTCTAGGGTTCGAGCCCCTACATCCCTACCATGCAAATAGGAGTGCCATTGGCACTCCTATTTGCATACTAAGAGATTTTGCCGGACACTGGCTTACAGCTCTGCTGTAAGCGGCGTTTCGCTCACGCAAGTTTTTATTGCTGTCTGCAATGCGAAACGCTGGGGTCAGAGCCCCGTTCATCTTCTCATAACGAGCCCCGTCCTCGTACACTTACGAAACGCCGGGTTCATAGACTCTGCAATCCCATCACCATAATATTTGCAAAATTCACTCGAATTCAAGTTAATATTTTGGTTTTGATGTTGACGATTGTCATCGGAGATGTTATAATAAAGCAGTCCTGACGGCAAGGCGCGTTATGTCCCGAGGCGGAAGGTGCGAATTTTAGTTCGTTATTTCTGTTTTGCCGCACCCTGTTACAGGCAGCGGCTTTTTATCAAGCTTCCGCGTAACAGTTTAGTCTTTAAAAGAATACCAAGCTGACAGGCATAAATTGCAGTTTCCCTGCAATTTTGAATATATAATACCAACTAAGGGGAAAGCCCATGCTCTGCGTAATACGCCGCGCTGTCGCTGCCACCGAAGAAAGGAATTTAACATGTATAAGTACGACCCCAAATCACTCAAGGCGGAAGAGTTCATTAACGACGAAGAGATTCGTGAGACCCTTGCCTACGCCGAGGAGCACAAGAACGACTTTGAGCTAATCGACTCGATACTCGAAAAGGCTCGTCCGGTAAAGAAGGGTAACGGCTACGTATGCTCAGGTCTCACCCACCGCGAGGCAAGCGTGCTCTTAGCATGCGAGGATAAGACACGCATTGCGCGAATGTTTGAAATTGCGGAGGAAATAAAGCTTGCCTTTTATGGCAACCGCATAGTTATATTTGCACCGCTGTATCTTTCCAACTACTGTGTTAACGGCTGTGTCTACTGCCCGTATCATTTGAAGAACAAGCATATTGCGAGAAAAAAGCTTACTCAGGATGAGGTGCGCGAGGAGGTCATAGCTCTTCAGGATATGGGTCACAAGCGTCTTGCGATAGAAGCCGGCGAGGACCCTATAAACAACCCTATCGAGTACATTCTCGACTGCATCAATACCATTTACTCCATCAAGCATAAGAACGGCGCCATACGAAGGGTCAACGTCAATATTGCCGCTACCACCGTTGAGAACTACCGTAAGCTCAAGGATGCGGGTATTGTCACCTATATACTCTTTCAGGAGACCTACCATAAGGAGAGTTATGAGCAGCTTCATCCCACCGGTCCAAAGCACAACTATGCCTACCATACCGAGGCTATGGACAGAGCTATGGAGGGCGGCATAGACGACGTCGGCCTTGGCGTACTCTTCGGGCTTGAGCTGTATAAGTATGAATTTGCCGGTCTTGTTATGCATGCTGAGCATTTGGAGGCTGTTCACGGCGTCGGTCCCCACACGATCAGCGTTCCCCGCATAAAGCACGCTGACGATATCGACCCGACCGCATTTGACAATTCCATTTCCGACGACATATTCGAGAAGATAACCGCCTGTATTCGTCTTGCGGTGCCCTATACAGGCATGATCGTTTCCACCCGTGAGACTGAGGAGGTTCGTTCAAAGCTGCTGCGCTGCGGCGTATCGCAGGTATCCGGCGGCAGCCGAACCTCAGTAGGCGGATACGCGGGCTATGATGCAAACGAGCGCCCGCACGACACAGAGCAATTCGACGTTTCGGATCAGAGGAGCCTTGACGAGGTCGTGAGCTGGCTGATGCAGAACGGGCATATACCCTCCTTCTGCACTGCCTGCTACCGCGAGGGCCGCACCGGCGACCGCTTTATGAGCCTTTGCAAAAGCGGTCAGATCCTGAACTGCTGCCATCCCAACGCCCTAATGACGCTCGCGGAATTCCTGGTGGATTACGCGTCGCCCGAAACAGAAAAGGCCGGATGGGAGCTGATAAAGAAGGAGCTGGAAAAGATCCCGAAGGAGAACGTCCGCAGGATCTGCGCCGAACATATTGAAGATATCCGGACGAGCACCAGCCGCGATTTCCGGTTCTGAACCATCATTTGAACCTTTCCGTAAAAACAGAAATGAAAAGAAAGGGGCGATCCCATGAGCCTTAACAGCACGCCTGCCGGCGAACGGATACATATAGGATTTTTCGGCCTTCGGAACGCCGGAAAATCCAGCGTCATCAAC
>CALEPU010000160.1 GCA_937913075.1 uncultured Clostridia bacterium | reverse complement strand
AGCATGGCTCGTTCAAAATTGCGCCATGCTTGTTTCTATGAGCTTTGTCTCAAATAAATGCTTTATGCAGCATCCCCTCAACGTTCTTTTACATCTCTCTTTTAAGCTTCATAATATATTCTGCATCCGGCGTTACGAACACCGTTCGCTGATGGGTATAAATGACGGCGCCGGGCGCTGCCTGCGCGGGCTTTTTAACGTATTTTACGGGAGCGCAGTCCACAGGGACGGAAGCCGAGCCGCGTGCCTTTGAGTAATAAGCAGCGAGCATTGCGGCGTCAAACAGCGTATCGTCGGGCGCCTCTCCGGAATGCCTTATTATCACATGCGAGCCGTGCACATCCTTTGTGTGAAGCCAAGTCTCGTCGGGAAGAGCCGTGTGCAGGGTGAGCCTGTCGTTCTGCCTGTTGTTTTTGCCGACAAGTATTTTGATCCCGTCACGCGAGATATAAACGTAGGGCTTTGATTGAGGCAGCTTGGGCGAGGCGGTGCGCCTCCCCGACGCCCGCTTCTCGGAGTCCTTTATGTAACGCCCCGAAATAAGCTCCTCTTTCAGCTCGTTGAGCTCAGCCTCGCCCTCACAGCAGCCGAGGGTATAGAGAAGCCCTTCGAGGTATGAGAGCTCATCGGTGACCGAGCCGCGCATCTCGAGCGCATGCTCTCTTGCAAGCTTTGCTTTGCGGTATTTGGTATAATAGCGCTGTGCGTTGTCCGCGGCGGAGTATAAGGGATCGAGCGGTATTTCGACCTTCTTAGGCGGGTCGGAGTAATAGTCGGTAACAAAGGCGGAGGAAGCCCTTCCCGTAAGCTCGTAAAGGCTTGCCGTTAAAAGCTCGCCGTATATCCGCAGACGCTCTATCTCCTCCTCACCGGTTATTGCCTCGGCGTAAATCGCAAGCTTGCGCTCCAGCTTCTGCATCGCGGTCTTGATCGCGCGCTCGTATTGAGCGGTGCGCCTTTTTGTGCTCTCCTCGGCGGTGCGAAGACGGTAAAAGTCGTTCACAGCTTCACTCATTGTGGGATACTGCCTGTAATCCTCGCCGCCCCTTGGGAGGAAGGGCAGGGGACAAACGGAGCTGCCGTTTGCCATCACTATGCAGGGCGAAAAATCTCCGGTGAAAAGCCTTTCGTAAAAGGCTTTGAGCCTTCTGCCCGCCTCTTCCGCGCCGCAATCCGGGTAGCCCAATGATACGAGCAGACGCCTTGCGACGGCGGGGGAGAGCCCGTAAAAGCTCTCGCTTAATGCTGTCTCGGGCTTAGCGCCGGAAATAAGCGCCTCGGCAAAATCCGAAGCCGAAGCCTCCCTCGCAACACGCTTTTGTTTTGAGGGAGGATATTCGTATTTTGCTTTCGGCAGCACCATGCGCGCAGTCGAAACGGAGGGAGGCACACGGCGAATGGAGTCGATAATATTCTCCTCGCCGTCAAGAAGTATTATGTTTGAGCAGCGCCCCATGAGCTCACAGACGAGCGTCAGCGTAACAGCGTCGTGCAGCTCTGAATAAGCCTCGAAAGCGATGCGGACTATCCTGTCGCCCATGGGCTGTTCAATGCAGGTGATTTTTGCGCCCGTAAGGTATTTGCGCATCAGCATCAAAAACGCCGGCGCCTCGACGGGCGAGACCTTTTTTTCATCGGCGATCGTAATGCGGCAGTTCTCCGGCGAGGCGGATATCAAAAGCTTCTTTGAGCCGGCGGAGGAGTGCAGCGCCAATAACAGCTCGTCCCTTTCGGGCTGCTGCACCTTTTCAACTCTTGCGCCGCAAAGCGCCCCAAGCTCTGTTACCGCTGCCGAAAGCGAAAGCCCGTCCATGCCTTAAACTATCCTGTTCCTCAAAATACCTATGCCGCCTATCTCAACCTCGACGATATCGCCGCGCTGCATAGAGCCTATGCCCTCGGGCGTGCCTGTGGCGATGATATCGCCGGGCAGCAGAGTCATACATTCGGTGATGTAGCAGATGAGCTTGTCAATATCGTGAGTCATCAGGCTTGTGACGGAGGACTGCTTGACCTCGCCGTTGAGTCTTGTCATTATGGTGGTGTTCATGGCGTCAAGCTCTGTTTCAACGTGCGGTCCTATCGGGCAGAAGGTATCGAAGCTCTTGCCGCGCGTCCACTGCGAAACGGCTTTTTGTATGTCCCTTGCGGTAACGTCGTTCAGGCAGGTATAACCGAATATCACCTCGGAGGACTTGCCGCGCTCAACAGCGTGACACTTTTTGCCTATCACCACGCCGAGCTCGCCCTCATAATCGAGTCTGTGGCTGACGGCGGGGTAGACCACGTCGTCGTTATTGCCGACTATGCAGGTGTTGGGCTTTAAGAAGAGGAGGGGATCCTCGGGCTGACCCTCGCCCATCTCGTCGGCGTGAGCCTTATAGTTTTTGCCGACGGCGACTATTTTGGTGGGCTCGGCGGGCGGCAGCATCACAAGAGCACTTACGGGATATTCCCTGCCGTCATATACTATGCCCTCGTAGGGAGCGCCGCAAAGCCGCTTTACGGTATCGACGCAAAGCTCGCCGTAAAAGCTCTCGCCATCAAAACAAGCACGCACGATCTTCATATAAATTTACTCCTTATACCTTCTTGTGTTAATAAAAGCCTATCATTAAGCAACTGCCGGCGGACTGTGCTGCCGGCAGTGGTATGGTTAAATTATGAGGCGGAGGTGCCCGTTTCCTCCAAGGGCAGCTCCTTTAAAACGTAGGCGGGAGGCTCCTCCTTGCGTATTGCCGCCTTGGTGACTATTACCTTCGCGACGTCGTCACGAGAGGGCAGCTCGTACATTACGGGGAGCATAACGTCCTCCAAAATGGCGCGAAGACCCCTTGCGCCGGTATTGCGCGCTATCGAGATCCTGCCGACCTCGCGCAGCGCGTCCTCCTCAAACTCAAGCTTAACGCCGTCCATATCGAAAAGGCGGATGTACTGCTTGGAGAGCGCGTTCTTCGGCTCGGTCAGAATTGCTATCATCGCAGCCTCGTCAAGCTGTTCGAGGGTGACGATGATAGGCACACGGCCTATGAACTCGGGGATGAGACCGAACTTCAAAAGATCCTCGGGCAGTATGTCCTTTAAAACGGTGCCGATGTCCTTCTTGACGTTGGATCTTATATCCGCGCCGAAGCCCATGGTCTTCTTGCCGGTGCGCTTGGAGATTATATCCTCAATGCCCGCAAATGCGCCGCCGCAGATAAACAGTATGTTCGTGGTGTCTATCTGGATGAACTCCTGATGGGGATGCTTCCTCCCGCCCTGCGGGGGAACGGAGGCGACGGTGCCTTCTAAAATCTTCAAAAGCGCCTGCTGTACGCCCTCGCCCGAAACGTCTCTCGTGATGGAGGGGTTCTCGGATTTCCTTGCGATCTTGTCGATCTCATCAATGTAGATGATGCCCTTTTGCGCACGCTCCACGTCGTAGTCGGCGGCCTGCAAAAGCTTTAAAAGAATGTTCTCAACGTCCTCGCCGACGTAGCCCGCCTCGGTCAGGCTGGTTGCGTCCGCAACTGCAAAGGGAACCTTTAATATCCTCGCAAGCGTTTCCGCAAGCAGGGTCTTGCCGCAGCCTGTCGGCCCCAGCATAACTATGTTGCTCTTCGAGAGCTCGGCGTCGCCCTCCTTTGTTTGGGCATTGATGCGCTTGTAGTGGTTGTAGACCGCAACGGCAAGCGCCTTCTTTGCGTGCTCCTGACCGACGACGTAATCGTCGAGCACTCTGACTATATCGACGGGCTTCGGCAGCTCGCCCATCTCCTCGGGCTCGATATCGGCGTCGTCGTCGATTATCTCCTGACACAGCGCAATGCACTCGTT
>CALEPU010000159.1 GCA_937913075.1 uncultured Clostridia bacterium | reverse complement strand
TATTGCCGTAGTGGATAGCGTTCGTGGCAACGGTTTTTATGCTAAGCTCCTTTGCCAGCCTGTCAAGCTCCGGCAAGATTTGAAGCTGCTCCGGTATGCCGTGATTTTGCAGCTCGATATAAAAATCCTCGCCAAAGCGGTTTTTAAGCCTCATTGCCAGCTCTTTAGCGTCGTCGTATCTGCCGTTAAGAAGGAATTGAGGTATATCGCCCGCAAGGCAGGCGGAGAGCACTATGAGCCCGTCCCCATACTTTTCGAGAAGGTCGTAGTCAATGCGCGGCTTATAATAGAAGCCGTCGACAAAAGCAATCGAGGAGAGCTTCATCAGATTTTTATAGCCCGTCTCGTTCTTGCAGAGCAGAATAAGATGCGCATAGTCCCTCGCGGTCGACTTGTCGAATATGCTGCGCTGTGAGACGTAAGCCTCCATGCCGATTATGGGCTTTATACCCTGCTTCATGCATTCCTTATAAAAGTCGATAACGCCGTACATACTGCCGTGATCGGTTATGGCGAGCGAAGTCATACCGAGCTCCTTTGCTCTTGAAACGAGCTCCGAGATCCTTGCCGCGCCGTCAAGCAGGCTATATTCCGTATGAACGTGTAAATGTGTAAACTGCATATCAGATATCCGTCAGTATCCCTTTTTCTTCCCTTATTTCATTTGCCAACTCGGCTATTTTGCGAAGGCGGTAATTGACTGCCGACTTGCCTATGCCGATAAGCACGCCAAGCTCCGCAAGAGTCATCTCGGGGTTGTCCATCCTCGCGGAGGCGACCTCGTAAAGCTGCTCGTTCAGGCAGTCCGCTCCTCTTTCTGTCAGCACAAGGGTTATATCATCTATCTGCGAGACAGCGGCTCGCGCCGTCTTTTCGATGTTGGCGGCAATGCAGTTGACCTCACGGTTGCTGTGGTTAGCTATCTCGCGCAGCATACGCTGCTCTCTTACGGCAAGCATCGCCTCGCCCGCCCCCATGAAGGTGAGGAAATCCTCTACCATCTCGCCGTCCTTTAAATACAGCACCCAACAGCTCTTCCTTACTGTGAGCTTTGCCATTATCCCGCGCAGCATAAGCTGACGCATGACCTCGCGCGCAAGAAGCTCGTGCTTTATCACAAGCTCCGCATGGCAGCCCTTTGCGGGGTCTGATACCGAGCCGCATGCGAGAAATACGCCTCTGATAAACGCACGGCAGCCGTGCTCGCTGTCAAGCCCCCCGGGCAAACGCGGAATATAGCTTCTCTCGCCGTTCGGCATGGTGGTTGCAAAGCCCGTATCCTCCATAAGGGCGTCGAGCTCCTCGCCGTAAACCACGAGCTCCGTATTCTTGGCATTGAGCCTTTCATGCTCGGTCAGGGTAACGAGCTGCTCCAGCTTGTAGGTCTGGCATATGAGCTTTGCGGCATAGTTGACCGCAGCACCGCATTCGCCGACAAAGCGCAGCCCCCATGCTCTTGCCTTGGGAACGTATTTGAGAGAGGCTATGGCAAGCGTATACCCCGAAATCAGCAGCTTGTGATCGACGCCGCGACGCATACGGACCTCGATAAGCTCCTCTTTAACTGTCTGCGAAAAGGACATTTTATTTGCCAAACCTTTCGGAAATGTCGTCCGCCTCTATTAAAAGATCCCTGTGCTCTATTGTGGTGTCGCACACCTCGCGCATATTCTCATAAAGCGCCTCAGCCATGGCGACGGACCTGTGCCGCCCGCCGGTGCAGCCGAAAGCTATCATAAGCCGCCGCTTTCCCTCGTGGCGGTAAGCCGGAATAAGCTCCTTTAAGGATGCGGTGATGTTTTCAAGCTGTTTTAATACGAGCGGATCGCTCATGACGTAATCACGCACCGGCTTGTCCCTGCCGGAGAGACTCCTGAGACTGCTCTCATAATATGGATTGGCGGTAAAGCGCATGTCAATGACCGTATCGGCATTGAGCGGAATACCGCGCTTAAATCCAAAGCTCGTAATAACAAGTCTGAACTTTGATATCACCTGCGAAAACAGCGACTCCATCAACATGGTTTTGAGCTGGGGCGGCTTTAAATCAGTGGTATCTATGACGTAATTTGCCCGCTCCTTCAAGGGCTGTAAAAGCTCTCTCTCGATAAGTATTCCCGCGGCGGCGTCATCGTGCATGGGATGACTGCGGCGGGTCTCGTTATAGCGGCGGAGCAGAAGCTCGTTGGAGCAATCGAGGTATAAAATCTCATAAGGGTCGTTCAGCGTATCGAGCGCTGCAAACATCCTGTCTATACTGAAGCGGAACACGGAAGTGCGGCTGTCGATAACGAGCGCCACGCGCTCAACGGCGGGCTCGGTGTTGCGACAGAGATCAACAAAGCTGCCGAGCAGATTGATCGGCAGATTATCAACGCACAAAAAGCCTATATCCTCAAGCACGCGCAGGGCATTGGATTTGCCCGCGCCGCTCATGCCCGATACAACAAGTATATACATGCTCCTCCATACGGGTCACGCCCGCTGTAAAAAATCACTTTATGAGCCTGATCTCCGGCTCCAACATCACTCCAAATTTATTATAGACGCATTCCCTGACCTTATCCATAAGCGCAAGCACGTCAGCACAGGTTGCGCCGCCGGTGTTGACTATAAACCCCGCGTGCTTGGGGCTGACGCATGCTCCGCCGACGGAAAGCCCTTTCAGACCCGCATCTTCTATGAGCGCCGCGGCAAAATATCCCTCGGGACGTTTGAAGGTGCTGCCTGCCGAGGGAAGTTCGACAGGCTGCTTTGCCCTGCGCTTTTCGTTATGATCTCTCATCCTTTCTGCTGCGTGACCGTCGTCGGCACTGAGCTCGAACTCAGCTTGCAGCACCAATTCCTCGGGATATGAGAAACGCGAACGGCGATAGCTCATATCATCATCGGCTACCTCGCGCCATTGCGGAGCGCCGTCCTTCAATATCTCAACTCTTTTGATGACGTTCTTGATCTCTCCTCCGTAGGCGCCGGCGTTCATTGCAACGGCGCCGCCTACGGTGCCGGGTATGCCCGCCGCCCATTCGAGCCCGGCAAGTCCCGCCTTGACCGAAGCCTTCGCAACAGCAGCAAGCGAAGCGCCTGCGCCGGCAAGCAGCCTTTCACCCACGATTTCAAACTCAGCAAGCGCGCCGCGGGGCTTGATCAGCATCGCATCGACGCCCTCGTCCGGTATGAGGAGGTTGCTGCCCTTGCCTATGACAAAATAGCGGTACCCTGTCTCGTCGGCAATATCGATACCGCATTTAAGCTCCTCCCACGACGCAGGCTCAAAGAAAACGCCGATCCTGCCGCCTATCTTAAAGCTGGTGCAGTCCCTGCCGCAAATATCGGCACGGGCAGTCATGCCCAGTTGGTTAAGTCTTTTTATAATCGCTGTGCTCTTATCCATCAAAATGAGAGCTCCATGAATTCATTTTTCCTTTGTAAAAGATATTCACTGCTAATCTATGTATGTAAGATCGAGGAACCAATCGTCGACCGGCGTGCCGTTTATAAGCAAAGCTCCTCCCGCGGCAACGGTTATTTCAATATTGCCGGTCTCGTCAAGGTCGGAAACGAAGGTTATGTAGCTTGCAAGATCGGTCTCTACCGGATAGATCAAATCACCGTAGTAGAGGAAGCCGGCGCAGTTCTCGGTCTGACTGTTGGTTAAAAGCTCAACTATAAGCTCCTTTGAGACCGTACACCATCTCTCGGAGTCACGGTGCACCTGCCATGCTTCGCTCTGCTGTGTGAGCGTGAAGCCCGATGCTGCAAAGGCAAAATCCGCTGTGCATCCCCATGTTCCGAGCAGGTCTATATATCTGCCGACCTCTATGGAATTTGCGCCGACGGTCTCTATCCAGCCATCAAGTTTTGTCGACATCAGCGCCGTCGAAGCGGCATTGAGCCTGTAAGCGCGTATCACCTGCCCGCGGTTGCCAGTGCCGGTGCTGACGACTATCTCAACACGGTTATCGCCCGTATTGAAATTGTTTATTAGAGCCTTTGTAAAATACTCCGCCGTGAAGGTATCTTTGAGCACCGTGCCGCTCGTTCCCAGCACTACGGAGAGAGTGCAGTTGTAGGTGTTGGCGGAAGCGCGGGAGAGCTTGAGCTCTATCCTTTCGCTTTTGCCGTCAAAGTCGAGATCGCAGTAAACCGGCGCCGAGTCATCGAACCAGGTAAGCTGTGTGACAGGGTCGGGCTTGGGAGTAGGCTCAGCCGTCTCCGTGTTTGAAGCGGTCGGCTGAGCATTCTGCTGTGTTGGGGCGGGCGTGCTGCCAGAAGAGGCGGGCTCAGCAGTGGAGGAAGTCTCCGTCTACCCCGCCGTCTCGCTCGCCTGCGGTATATTGCCCGCCTCATCAGTGGGCTGCGGCGTCTCCAACAAATAGGTCATATTTGGGTCTTCGGTGACGTCCGCTCCGTCGGTTGTATCGGGCGAGCCCGTACCATCGTCGGCCATGCTCGGCAGCTCAGTGCAGTTTGCGTCCTTTCTGTCGGTTTTGATTATAGAGCAGCCGCAAACGAGCATTATCACGGCAAGCAAGGCTGCGATAAGCGCGGCGGCTGAACTGCAAGTGTTTTTCATTTCGTTCCCTCCTATAAGGAAAGCATCTCGAATACATTATAAAGCTCAACAAAAACATCGTCAAGCACTGTCAAAAATTTTTAACATTTGAAGGACCTTTCACAATAATGTGGGTATTAACATTTGCGCCGAAATATGGTACTATATGAGTATGAAAGAAGCAAACAGCGATATATCTCTTAAACATATTGATGTTGTTGACGGTATCCGCGCGATAAGCGTGATCATCGTCATGATATTCCATTTCTGGCAGCAGACTTGGATCTTCCCCATAATCAAAACCCCGTGGCTCTCGTTCATATCCATCGCCGGCAAGCCGCTGACGGCGATCGATTTTACTCCCTTCGCGAGGGCAGGGTATCTTTTTGTTGATATGATGGTGCTGTTGAGCGGCTTTCTTTTGAGTCTGCCGCTCGCGCGCTGCATCTTCTGCAGCGAAAAGATGCAGTCGCTCGGCTCTTATTTTAAAAAACGCGCCGTTCGCATACTGCCGAGCTATCTATTCTGTATCGCAGTGCTGTTCATATACGAGTCCGCAACCGGCGGGTACACCTCAAACGGCGTCTACAATACGACGTATGCTCTGCGCGACCTTATTTCGCACCTCACCTTTACTCACATGCTGAGTATAGACACATATCTTGCCTCCAAGCTCGATATAGTGCTTTGGACCTTGGCGGTCGAGGTTTGGTACTATATCCTCTTCCCGCTCATAGCTTTTGTGATACTCGGCACACGCAAATCAAGAGACGGCAGCAAAAAGCATCTTGTTCTCTGCACGTGCCGTCTTATCGTTGTCGCTGCTGCCATGGTCGGTATTTCGCACCTTTACATCTACAAATACGTGCTTGCCTCCGGCAGCGCCTTTGCCGTCTCAGCCGACGCGTTCTTAAAGAGCATCGGCAGCACCGTCCGCTCGGAGTATATGTCCATGACTATCAATCAGCTTCCCGCGTTCATGGGCGTTTATGCCGTGGGGCTTGTTGGCGCATGCGTCTATACCTTGGCTGCAAAGCATCTGCGTCGACGCGCTTGGCTCAGCATTATCGGGATCTGCGCAGCCGTGGCTTTTGCCGTGCTGACAGTCAAGCTGATCGGCGACTGCGCCTCACTGAGCTCCGAGGACGCTCAGGTTTGGCAGGTAACACGCAGGCTGCCGCTCGCACTTACCTTCATGGGGTTCATACTGAGCGCCGCGTTTGCCGCAAAATGGTTCCGCTTTATATTCTCCAATAAGCTCATGGTAATACTTTCCGGAGTTTCGTATAACCTTTACATCTGGCATCAATGGCTTTGTGTCAAGCTTAAATTCGACTGGCGTCTGCCCGCTTGGACGGGCGATACCCCGCCTAATCAGTTGTACACCGATTTTGCCGAGACTTGGAAGACGCAGTATGCCATCATAATCACCGTCGCTGCGTTTGCGGCTGCGTTCGCGGCGACCTATCTTATTGAGAAGCCCGCCGCTAAGCTTTTGAACGGAAGGATGCGATCCGGCATAAAGAAGTAAGGCGCTGGTAACATTTGCAGATATAAGTAAAAAACGTGCGGAGTTTTGATCTGCACGTTTTAAATTGATTTCAACTAAATCAAATGCATTGCCTGATCCGCTCCGCGAGCACCTTTGCCGCAGCGTCGAGAGCGATCGTTCTGTCGATGCCGTCCTCACAATAGGTCGTGATATCGGCAAGCTTTTCGGCAGCATCCGCCCCTTTGCCTCGTTTGCCCGAAAGAATCGCGATCCTGACGCCCGCCTTTGCAGCGCGCTGAGCTATCGTACCGACTGCCTTTCCGCGGACGCTCGTCGCGTCCAAGCAGCCCTCGCCCGTCACGACGAACGCCGCCCTTTTCATAAGCTTATCGAACTTTGCGATATCGAGAATGGCTTCTGCTCCGCTCATTTGATCGGCGTACCCCAAGGTCATGAACATCGCGCCCATGCCGCCGGCAGCGCCTGCGCCCGGCGCATCGGGAGAGAAGCTTCCGTTGAATTCTTTTAGCACGCGCGCCATATTCTGCATGCCTTTTTCAAGTATCTCAAGCGTTTTTTCGTCGGCGCCCTTCTGCGGGCCGAAGGTATAGGTCGCCCCGTTCATGCCGGTGAGCGGGTTGTCGACGTCGCACATCAATACTATGGGAATATCGGCGTTGAAAAACAGCATATCTCTCTCCGAAGCGTCGATACGAACTATTTCGCTCATATGAGCTGCATCGGTGACCTCACTGCCCTCAGCATCCAGAAACTTGAAGCCAAGCGCGTTTGCCGCGCCAATGCCGCAGTCGTTTGTGGCGGAGCCGCCGAGCCCCAAGTATATTTGGGTCAGCCCTTCATGCAGCGCGCGCAGTACCAGCTCTCCCGTGCCTCTGCTGGTCGCTTTCAGCGGATCGAGCGCGTTTTCGTCGCACAGTGCAAGTCCGCTTGCAAGCGCAGACTCGATGACAGCAATCCTGCCGTCTACTGCATAATATGCCGCCTCTACCTCGCCGCCGTAAGGACCGGTGACCGTGGCTGTACATCTGCGTCCCCTCAGCATCGCCTCGACTGCGGCAAGCGTGCCATCGCCGCCGTCTGCAACGGGAAGCGGCACTATATCGCGGTAAGGCATTGCACTACGCAGCGCACGGCAGATATGCCTTGCCGCCGTGTTGGCAGAGAAAGTGCCTTTAAAGCTGTTCGGCGCAACTACAATGCAGCCGGAAGGATCGAATTTCCTGCGAGGCAAAGGCTTTTTTACAAAGCAAAGGTCGCTCCTTGCGCCGCCTGTAACTCGCCCGTCGGCGCCGACCTCGCCAAGATACTCAAGGTCGTCGAACTCCCTTATTACGTTGTTTTGAAGATACGGCGTTACGGGGCAAAGCATGCAGTGAAGCATAGCATCCGACTCTACCGTGCGATAGAGCGCACGCATTTTTTTAAGGCTTCCCTTGGTAAAAACAACGGTATATACCCCGCGGCTGTCGGGTTCGGAGAGCGGGTGTACTCCCGCAAAAAGCAAAAGCCCTTCTGTGACAGAAACAGGCAGCGCCGAGCAAAGCTCAAAAAGAGCTGTCGTCTTTTGCTCCTCTGTCACCTCATCGGTAAAGAAATCGAACCTAATGCCCAAGCCGAACCTTAAAACTTCCATCAATCAAATTGCCTTTCGATAATGTATTTGCCGCAGGTAAAGCGGCACAAAGCGGAATATCCCGCATCAAGACTGCCATCGAGTATCGCAACGCTGACGGCGTCCTCAACGCCTGTCGAGACCGCTCTTTTGATATTGCCCGCTAAGCCTTCGCAGGCTTCGACTATCGCATTTTTTACGGAATTATCGAAGCAAAGCTTAATGCCGCGCTTTTCCGCCCTATCCGCAAGCCGCGAAAGCTCATTGTTTGCAATAGCGGTAAGGCTGTCCTCATTAAGCCGAGAGAACTCCGCGACGGCGTCAAGATTGAGTAGGATATTATCCGGAAGCACTGCGCCCGCGTACCGCACGGCGTCTGACTTCAACGAATTAGCTCCGCTCTCAAAGCCGAGACTTCGGTGCTCCTCATAGCCTGTCAGTATGACCACCATACAACTGCGGAAGCTGACTGTGCGCCCTCTGCCGTCCGTCACCATGCCCTCTGAAACTATCCTGCCAATGAGCTCGCCTACCTCATGGGAACACTGCTCGATATTTTTTATAATGATAGTCGAAAAAGGGTGCAGCCGCACGTACTCCGTTAGGAAGCCGCCCTTATCGCTGTCACGATATCCCGCCGGACTGCCGACGAGCCTGAAAACCGCGCCGTCGTCATGCAGTTCGCCGCCGTTCAGACGAACGACCGAACCGTTAAACAGCTCGTCGGACAATCGTACGGCAAGCGTTTCCCGACCGCTGCCCTCAGGTCCCGCAAAGCAGAATGAAGCATATGGCCGTTCCGGATCGGAAAGCCCCGCAGCCGCCCTATGCAGCGCGGAAACCACCCTGTCTATCGCAGCATCCTGTCCGAAAACCTTTGCTTTCAATCTTGCGGATATTCCAAGCAAGCTATGCTTTGCGGCGGCGATATCGAGCCCCGTGCGCTCCGCAACCGTTTTCTCAACGTCTGCCGCTGTGACGTTTGCGGCGCAAAGTCTGTCTGACGATTGTCCGACGGTTGAAGCCCCCGCCTGCTCTCTCAATCTCTCTGCAAGCTCAAATTCTCCGTCGGCAGCCGCCTTTTCAATACGGCGCCTCAGCTCCGATCCGCTTGTCGCATGCTCGTCAGAAGGTGTATTCCCCTCCTGCCGCCTTATTCCGGCATAGGCCGCCGCCTCGTCGATAAGGTCTATCGCCTTATCGGGCAGGCATCTGTCTGCCATATAACGGATCGAAAGTTCGACTGCAGCCTCCAAAGCTTCGTCGCTTATGATCACTCCGTGATGCTTTTCGTATCGCGGGCGAAGTCCCTGCAATATTTCGATCGTCTGACTGCGGTTAGGCTCGTTGACAAGTATCGGTGAGAAGCGCCTTTCAAGCGCGGCGTCCTTCTCGATATAGCGTCGATACTCGTCAATGGTGGTCGCGCCTATTACCCTCAGCTCGCCCCTTGCAAGAGCCGGCTTCAATATGTTTGCCGCGTCGATGCTCCCCTCGGAGGCGCCTGCTCCGACAATGGTATGTATCTCGTCGATAAAG
>CALEPU010000158.1 GCA_937913075.1 uncultured Clostridia bacterium | reverse complement strand
AAGGACGCGGAGAAACTTCGGCTGGATGGTGGTTGTCAGCAGGTTTACCTCGTCCAGAAAGATGGAGCCCTTATCTGCAAGCTCGAATTTTCCGATCTTGCCTTTTGAGAGAGCTCCCGTGAATGATCCGGGTTCATATCCGAAAAATTCGGATTCCATCAGCTCCGCGGGGATCGCGGAACAGTTGACGGTCACGAAGCGCTGGGGACTTCTGCTGCTGAGAGAGTGGATCGCGTGGGCGATCATCTCCTTGCCGGTACCGGTCTCTCCCTCTATCAGGACTGAAGAGTTTGATCTCGCCGCCATGGTGATCTCCTCATTTCCGTCATAGAACTTGGCGGTATATTCCACATCCCCGCCGTCACGGACTTCGATGAGCTGGAGCTGGGTGACAACGGTTGTTCCGATCCGGTACATATACCGGGCGCCCAGCAGCTCTTTTCCGCCCACCTCCCAGGAGCGGGCGGGGTTCATTCCCAGGCTGTCATCACCGAAACGGTTTTCCAGGTACTCCCGATACACATTGTTGAGATAATTCGTGGGATTATTGAACTTCATGTCCGCGGTACGGCGCGAAACGATGACATAGGGGATATAGCGCTCGTTCGTCTCGGGATCGAGATACCCAAGGTTGGCGCCGCTGTACTCCTGGTGCCGCTTGAGGTCGAAATCCGTGCGGTTGTGAGTGCCGTTGATCTCACCCCAGCCGAAGGGGAAGAGGAACTCTATATCGCAGGCTGCCTTAGCGTAATGAGCGAGCTTCTCATGATCGTGGAACCTTAAATGCTCGGGCACGATGCCGAGATCGCGGTAATACTGCATGCCGTATTCCTTGAAGTACTCGTAAAGCTCGGCGTCGGAGCCCTCCTTGCAGAAGGTCTGGAACTCCATCTGCTCGAACTCGATCGTGCGGAAGGTGAAGTTGCCGGGCGTGATCTCGTTGCGGAACGCCTTGCCTATCTGACCGATGCTGAACGGCAGCTTTGCACGCATGGTGCGCTGAACGTTAGCGTAATTAACGTATTCGCCCTGAGCGTTTTCGGGGCGCAGATATATTGCGGACTTGGCGTCGTTGGTGACGCCGCGGAAGGTCTGGAACATAAGATTGAACTCACGAATATCGGTGAAATTGTGCTTGCCGCAGTTAGGGCAGGCGATATGGTGAGCCTTTATGTAATCGAACATTTCCGCATGGGTCATGCTGTCCGCGTGCGCTGTCGGGTCGAATTCCTCAATAAGGTTGTCGGCACGGAAGCGCATTTTGCACTCTTTACAGTCAAGCAAAGGATCGGAGAAGCTCGCGATATGACCGCTCGCTTCCCATACACGGGGGTGCATGAGGATATCCGCATCGACCTCAAAGCTGTTGTGACGCTCCTGTATAAAACGCTTGCGCCAGGTCTCCTTAACGTTGTTTTTGAGCCTTGCGCCAAGGGGACCGTAATCCCATGTGTTTGCAAGACCGCCGTATATCTCTGAGCCCGCAAAAATGTAGCCCCGGTTTTTACACAGAGCTACGATTTTATCCATTGTTAATTCTGTTCTCATATCACACCCGTGAATTACACACTGCGCTGAACTTTGCCGGTACGCAGACAGCGTGTGCAAACATTCATCTTCTTCTTAGTGCCGTCGACGATGACGTTAACGCGCTGAATGTTGGGTGCCCAGCTGGTGGGGGTACGCCTATGGGAATGGCTGACCAAGCAACCGCTCATAGATCCCTTGCCGCAAACCTCACAATACTTACTCATATTTACACCTCCTTGCCGAGATAAACCTGCAATTACCGATGGCAAATGCGGCTTAAAAATCAAACAATTTATTTTAACATACGCCGCGCCAATATGCAAGCATAAATTTTGTTTTTTTAAGCATATATAATATTGAGGTCGCTGTTACGCCAAAAAGCGACCGAATAGGAGGTCGTATGAGATCAAAAAGAAGGAACAATACTCTCGTTTATATCGTGAGCATAGGTATCGCGCTTGTCGTTGGCTTTATATCCGCACTGCTCAGCATGAAGGGCATGAAGGAATTTGCCGACCTTACCCAGCCGCCTCTTTCACCGCCGGGCTGGCTTTTCCCCGTGGTTTGGACGATACTCTACACCCTGATGGGCATTTCGGCGGCAAGGGTCTATATCGAGAACACCGCCGACACTCCGCCGGCGCTTTGGCTGTATGCTTTCCAGCTCCTTGTCAACGCGCTCTGGTCGCCGATATTCTTTTCGCTCAAGCTCCGCCTCGTGGCTTTCGTTTGGCTTTTGATACTCGTTGCGCTCGTCATAGCCATGATAGGCAAGTTCAAAAGGGTCGATGCTCCCGCAGGTAATTTACAGTTCCCATACCTTATCTGGCTGCTGTTCGCGGGCTATCTTAACCTCGCCGTGTTTTTGCTTAACGGATAAAGAAAAAATAGGAGCCGGCTCTGTAAGCCGGCTCCATTGCCATTCATAAATTAATTATCAAGCACTTCCGAAATCAAAGTGCTCAGCTTGCCGTCTGCGGGCAGCATGCCTTCCGCATCGAGCGGCGTCCCCCCGAGCTCGTCCTCAAAGGCAAGCCCTCCGTCCGGAGTGCGGTCGCTCAATTCGTCGTCGATATCGTCAAGGGGTATCACCCTGCCCTCAATGTCGTAGATCCTGCGCATAAGATCGGCAGGCGTGTAGTCATTGCCCGCAGGGGCGGGGGAGTCGTCCGCTTCCGGCGCAGACGAGGCTTCCTCGGTATGAGGCTCGGTATCAGCCGGCTCCTGCACAGTTGGCTCTGCGGAAACCGGCTCGGGCTCGAAGGGCGCAGGCTCGATAGGCTCTGCGGAAACCGGCTCGGGATCGACAGGCTCTGCGGAAACGGGCTCCTCAACCTCGGGCGCCTCGACAGCGGGCTCGGCTTCCTCCTGCTCGGCGTTCATGCAGGGATTTTCGCAGTCCTTGCAGGAACAGGAGCATTTTTCTATATCACGGCAGAGCTCCTTTGTGCTGCTTTCGGCTTCCTTGGCGGAGGTCTCGATAGCATCGGTGAAGGTCAGCACCTGGTCGCTGACGTAGTCGGCAGTGCTGCGCAGCAGCGAATTGAGCTCGGCAAGCACGTTTTTGCGCTTGTTGACCTCGGTCTGCGCCGCCATGATGGTGCGCTCAACGTAGATGTTGACGTCGGTGCGGGTGTTTTCCGAGTAGCTGTCTGCGTCGGCTCTTGTTTTTGCGGAGTAGTCGTCAGCCTTCTCGCGGATGGATTTCGCCTCGGCGTCTGCCTGAGCGAGTATGTCGTTCGCCTGCGCCGCTGCGTCGCAAACGCGCTGCTTTGCCTCCGCAAGCATCCTCGTATAGGCGGAGTTTGCCTCGGTCGTTATCTGCTCGGCGTTGGCATTCGCCTCGTCAACTATTCTTGTCGCGGTCTTGTTTGCCTCGGTAATGGCTTTCAGCACAGCCTTTTCCTGATCCTGAAGCCTTGCGACCTCCGCCTCGAGTTCGCCTATGCGCTTGCGCATAAGCTCGTTTTCATGGTTCCTCTGGGTCAAAAGCAGCTCAAGCTCCTTTGCTTTCTTGCCGAACATAACAAAAACCTCCTCAAAACTATCGAAATTGTATTTTAAACTTATTAAACGGCAAAGCTTATTTGCCGATATCCTCCGTCGGCGGAGCGTACCCCATGTGCGTGTAAGCCGCAGGCAGCAGCATACGCCCGCGAGGGGTCCTCGTCAAAAAGCCAAGCTGCAAAAGATATGGCTCC
>CALEPU010000157.1 GCA_937913075.1 uncultured Clostridia bacterium | reverse complement strand
CCGCGGCCTTCCGTCACGGTGGACACGCTCATCTTCGGGAGAGGCGCCCAAGGTGAGCTGACGCTGCTGCTGATTAAAAGGCGCAATCATCCGTTTATAGGCAAATGGGCTTTCCCGGGCGGCTTCCTCAACATGGACGAGAGCCCGGAGCATGGTGCTTTAAGGGAGCTAATGGAGGAAACGGGCGTCGCTTGCGCGTCTCTTCGACAGATAGGCGCTTACGGCAGGGTAGAGAGGGATCCTCGCGGGCGGATAATAACCATAGCGTATATGGCCCTGCTGCCGGAAGGCGCGGCGCCTGCCGCGGCGGATGACGCCGCCGATGCGGACTTGTTCGCCGTCAGCGTCGAGAAGGAGGAAAGGGTCATAGTTCTGCACAGCGAAAGCAAGGGCGTTACTTTAAGAGTGGGCTATGATATCTCCGAAGGGAAAGCCTTGTTCATCGGCAGCTTCGGTATGGCGGGAGATCACGCGCAGATACTCGCGGATGCTCTTTTAATTCGGGGCGAGCTGTGAGTTTCTGCGGCGTTCACACAAATTTTACAATATTTTTACAGAGAAGATCCACAAACCGCTATTCCTTTCCTGCCGTTCGGATGGTATAATTAAGGTGCAAATAAGCGATAGGAGCTTTGCTATGGAGTCTGCCATCAAGGAAGCCGGCGGCAAGTACATCTGCATATTTGGCGCTTCGTCAAACAATATCGACAGCGCTTACATAGAGACTGCGTACAGCGCAGGGCGGCTTATTGCCGAGCGCGGCTTCGGTATGGTATTCGGCGCGGGCTGCCGCGGGCTTATGGGCGCGGCGGCGGAGGGCTGTTTTGCTGCGGGCGGCAGGCTTATTGGCGTGATACCCGAAAAGCTCAACAAAAAGGGCGTCTATTATGAGCGCTGCACCGAGAGGATCGAGACGGCTACCATGCATGAGCGCAAGTCCAAAATGGAGGAGCTTGCATCGGGCTTTATCACGCTTGCGGGCGGCTTCGGCACCATTGAGGAGTTTATGGAGGTGCTGACGTTAAAGCAGCTAAGCTATTTTGACAAGCCCATCGTACTGCTGAACACCAACGGGTATTTTGACAGCCTTATAAAGCAGCTCGATACCTGCGTGGAGCAGGGCTTCACAAGCAGGGATTATTCCGCTCTTTACAAGGTCTGCGCCACGCCTTTTGAGGCGGTGGAGTACTGTGCCTCGTACAGGGGCATGACGATACGCGATAAGCTGCGTGACGCCGTAAGGTGAATTTATGACGGAGAACGGTCGAACGATTTTTGATAATAATGAGGATACTCTTTGCGCGCAGCCTCTGCGCGAGGGCATAATGGTGTGCGTCACCGGTCAGCGCTCGTGCGAGCGCCTTATCATGCACGGCGCTAAAAGGAGTCTCGTAAGCAGGGATAACGGCGCGAATACTGCCGATGACAGCGCGCCTGCCGATCTTACAGAGGTGATCTCGGACGGCAGGGCAAAGATCCTCCCCCTTTATATAGTCCATTGCGTGCAGACGGGGCAGAACTTCATGAACACGCCGTACGAGGCGGACGCGATAGAATACCTTTTCACCTGCGCGCAGGTAGTGGGGGCGGAGCTTACCATACTCCGCGAGGACAGCGTAGAGGATGCGCTTGCCCGTTTTGCAAGGGAAAACAACGTCGGCGTCATCGTCATGGGCGCCCCCGGGGAGAACGGCGCCGGCAAGGGCAGGTTTGCCATGCGCTTGCAGGATCTGCTGCCCGACGTGGAATTTGACGTGCTGATGTGACCCTGAGCTTTAAAAAAGTCCTGCCGGACTTTATGTGAATACATTGCCTGCAAGGGCTGTCATTACGGAGGATACGATAATGGAAGATTTCGAGCTTGACGTCAACGCTGCCGCCGCGCATATTGCCGGCGATTTCGAGAACGAAGGCGATTTTGATTTCATGCAGGAGGAAGAGAGGCTTGCCCTCGTCAGGAGGCTTGCCGCGATAGACGCTGCCTATATGGAGGAAATAGGGGACGGCGTGTACGATGAGGACGTCATTTACGAGCGACTTTACGCCGCCGCGGAGGAGGCGTACCCTCAGTACAAGACCTACCTCATGCGCTTCGTTGACGACTATATGGACTTTATGGAGCAGTACCTCGTTTCCATAGGCGCCGTCGAGTGGGAGTGAGCCTCGCCCCGAGCGCATTTGCGCTGCGATGCTTTAACTGTTAAATGAAAAAGCCCGGTAATTCCGAGCTTTTGATTTAATACAACGAGCCGACGGGCGCTGCTGCCTTGCGGCGCCCTACCTCTCGGGCATAAGACCCACGAGCTCCTCCGCCTCGACGCCGAGGACGTACGCCAGCTTGCGCGCCGTTTTGAGCGAAAGGGTACGGTTGCCCGAAAGATATTTGTAAATACTGCTGCGGCTCATTCCGCACATTTGGGCAAACCTTTTGCCTGTCAACTGCCGTTGCTTTAAAACGTAATGCAGCTTAGTCATGATCTTCCCCCCCTATTATCGGACGCAATGATTATACCATGATATTACATTAACGCAATGCTTGAACCGCCAATTTCACAATGATTTCACAATTATGTCAAAATTAGCGGTGTGATATCAATGCAAATGTGAAAAAAACGGCTGCAACCACAAACGATTTCACTATAAAAAGTAAAAACCGTTAGCCTGCTTTTTGCTTTGATGCGCTTGCAAACGTGGCCGAAATGCAGGATAATAGAGAATGAAAATAAAGCGTTTACCGGAGGGCGGTATGTCTGCGGCATTGGAGTTTATATTGGGCAGATCGGGTTCGGGCAAGACCCGAAGGCTGTTTGAAGGAGTGGCGGAAAGAAGGGGCAGCGGCGAACAGTGCTTCGTTATCGTTGCGGATCAGGCCACCTTTGAGACTGAGCGCGGGCTTGCAGACAGGCTTGGCGGCGGTCTTTACGACTGCGGCGTTTACTCATGGCAAAGCCTTGCGAGGCGAGTGCTCGACGACTGCGGCGAAAGGCGCGCATATCTTGCGCCGCAGGGCAAGCTGATGCTCACAAGAAGGGCGATAGACCTCTGCTCTTCAAAGCTCGGAATATTCAAAAAGGCCTCCGCGTTTCGCGGCTTCGCGGCGGAGTGCGACGGCATATTCAAACAGTTTAAGCGCTGCGCCGTTACGCCGGAGGCGCTGAAAAACGCTGCCGAGGGCATGGACAAGACCTTGCCCCTTGCGGCAAAGCTTATGGATTTTGCGCTCATTTACGGCGAGTGTGAACGGCTGATGGGGGAGCGTTATATCGACTCCGAGGATATGATGAACGCGCTTTGCGAGCTCCTGCCGCAGTCAAAGCTTGCGGGCGCACACATATTTATCGACGGCGGCGATACCATGAACGAGCAGGGTTACAGGGTTTTTCGTCAAATGCTTGCCTGCTGCAAAAGCGTTACCGTCGCGCTTGGTTACGGCGCGGGAGACCGCGACGCAAGGCTTTTTCTGCCCGAACAGCGCGTGTTGGAGCGAATGTCCGACATAGCGGCGGAGGGCGGGGTCGGGTTTAAAACGACCCTTCTGCCCGCAGGAGCCCATGGCAAGCGTCCCGCACTCGTTCATATCGAAAGAGAGCTTTTCGCGCATCCGCAAAACATTTTCAATGAGGCGCCGCAGGGCGTGTCCTGCTATATTGCAAGCGACCGAATGGATGAGGCGGCGGAGGCGGCGGAGAATATCCGAAGGAAAGCCGCGGAGGGGATGCGCTATCGTGATATGGCGGTAGTGGTCAGCGATCTGCCGGGCTATGCGCCGATAATCGCTCGTGTGTTCAGCGCATACGGCATACCGTACTTTACCGACGTCAAACGCTCCGCTTTGGATCATCCCGCCTCGGAGCTTATACTCGCATCGCTCTCGGCGGTCGAAAGGGGCTTTGAAGCGCAGGAAGTGCTCCGCGTACTCAAAACCGGCTATTGCGACGCAGCGCAGGAGCAGATCGAGCGGTTTGAAAATTATCTTTTAGCAACGGGTATTTCCGGCAGCAGGCTCAAAGAGCCCTTCGATAAGGAGGCTCCTGCCGGCTGTGAGGAGGCGCGATTGGCGGTAATCGGGCCGCTCTTATCGCTCAAAGCCTCGGTACAGGGGGGCAGTGCAGCGCAGCGCGCACGGGCGATCTTCGACTATATAGAGACGCTCGGCGTCTGTGCCAAGCAAAAGGCGCTCTGCGAGAGGCTGCATGCCGAGGGGCTTCTGCGTCAGGAGGAGGAGAACGCGCAGGTGCTCGATATAATAATGGAGCTGCTCGATCAGCTTTACGTCATACTCGGCGATGGCGAGATAGGGCTGAAACGCTTCATCTCGGTCGTGCGCGAGGGGCTTGCCTCGTATGAGCTCGGCGCGATACCCACCACATGCGATCAGGTGCTCGTCGGCAACATCGGCAGGACGAGGGCGCGGCGCATGCGGTTTTTGCAGGTGCTTGGCATGAACGACGGGCTGTTCCCCAAAAAGCGCGTCGATGAAGGCATTATAGACGATAACGATCTTGACAGGATGCGTGAGATGGGGCTCGAGGTCTGGCAGAGCAGTCTTGCCCTTTGTGAGAGCGACGACCTTGACGTCTACTCCGCGCTTGCAAAGCCTCGGGAAGAGCTTGTGCTTTCCTACCCGATAAGCGCCGAGGGCGAGAGCATGGCTCCCTGCGCGCTGCTCACTTCAATACAGCGCATTTTGCCCAAGCTGCCCGTAAAAAACGGCGCGGAGGTGCACGGCTTGCGCGGCAGCGGAGAAGGCGCCTTCAAGCAGCTTGCGGCTGCCGTTCGACGCATGGCGGACACCGGCGAGCAGGAAGAAGACGCGGCGCCGCTTTACGCCTATTTCGCGCAGAACGCAAAATATCGCTCCGCATTGGAGGCGGTGGAGGATATCGTCTTCGGCGGCAGCTCACGAGCCTCTTTCGGCAAGGGGCTTGCAAAAAAACTATACGGGTCGCAGCTCTATGGCTCTGCGTCAAGGCTCGAGACCTTCAACCGCTGTCCCTTCCGCCATTATATGCAGTACGGTCTCGTCGCTAAGGAGCGCGAGGAGCATAAGGAAAAGAGCACCGACGTAGGCTCCTTCTACCATGCCGCGCTGGAGGCTTACACAAAATACGTTATTGATAACGAGCTCGATTGGGCTGAGCTTGACGACGAGCGTATTTTTGCCATACTGCGGGAGATAATGCCGCCCCTAATGGCAGGGTACAAGGGCGGCATACTGTTCGAGACCGCAAGGCAGAGGGCGAGGCTCGTCGGCATGATGGAGACCATAAGGGCGACCTGCTGCGCCGTAACACGGCAAATCGCAAGGGGCAGCTTTCGCCCCTCGGGCAGCGAGGTGCGCTTTGGCTCCGCGGAGGCGCTGCTGCCGCCATTGCGGATAGAGCTTGAAGGCGGCATGACCTTTTTCATAAGCGGCATAATAGACCGAATAGATACATGGCGCGAGCAGACGCCGGAGGGCGATGCGGCTCACAGCAGGATAATAGACTATAAAACAGGCGGCAAAAGGTTCGACTTTGCCGAGCTGAAGGCGGGTCTGCAATTACAGCTCCCGCTGTATGCTTCTGCCGTCGCAGCAGGCGAAAGACTGAGAGAAAACGAGAGGTTTACAGCCGCAGCCAAGGAGCTCAAAGAAAACCTCGGCGCCTTCGGCGATACGGTCGGAATGTATTATATGCCCATCAAGGATATAGCTCCGGAGGAGACCGAGGATGGAGCGGAAAAGATATTCCGCGAGGAGCTCATGGCGGATTTCCGCCTAAGCGGACTGAGCCTTAACGACCCCGCAGTCGCCGAAGCGACCGAGAGCTTTGAGAAGCGCTCTTCGGTGATCGGCGCAAGATACGATAAGGAAGGCTTGCTTGTCGGCTCCGTCGTTGTCGACAGGGCGGAGTATGCCAAGGTGATAGACGACGCGGAGCGCATAGCGGCGCAAACGCTTGCGAGGATAGCCGCAGGCGAGGCGAGGGTCAGCCCTGTAAGAAAGGCGGGCGAACAGAAGTCCGCCTGTACCTACTGCCCCTACGGCTCCGTCTGCCGCTTCGATCCTGACCCGGGCAGCGATAAGTACCGCACATTAACGCCCCTCGGCGCCAACGGATACTTTAAACGATACCGAGACTGAAACAATAATGGTTTTTTGAGGGCAAAGCATAAAAAGTCGGCGGACTTTTTTGAAATATATCCGTTTTTTTTCGGCGAGATCATTTCAAAAGCCTTATTAACATTATCAATATCATTCGCTTCTTTTTTAGTCATAGTAGTTTGATTTTCATAAATATCAGGCTCCCCCGAGCCGACTTGAGAACCACCAATTTGTCCATGTCGTTTA
>CALEPU010000156.1 GCA_937913075.1 uncultured Clostridia bacterium | reverse complement strand
GTTATCGGGTAAATTGTTGCCGCATTTGGGACAGAACATGGTAAAGCCTCCTTATGATTTCAAATTACGATGATATTATACCATATATTTGCGCTGTTTACAATGCTTTGAATTCAAATTGTTTGAATAAGACGCTTTAAGTAAACGCACCGCAGCTCCCTCATTTCAACAGGGAAAGCGCCGTGCCTATATCCGCATCGAGGCATATAGAGCGGTTTTCTATCTGCTTGGGGCAGAAGGCCTCGCCGTAGTTTATGCAGGCGTAGACGCCCCGAGGGTTTGACGCGGTCATATCCCAGAACGGGAACTTGATAATGACCGGC
Organism: uncultured Clostridia bacterium; assembly: GCA_937913075.1. GTDB lineage: Bacteria > Bacillota > Clostridia > Christensenellales > CAG-138 > UBA3857. Next base: position 6,007 of record CALEPU010000156.1, on the reverse strand, counting down.
GTGTTGGAGCCGACGCCGAGCTCAAGGTACAGCACGTGAGCGCGTTTGTGCTCATCGATGAATTTTGCGTACCTTGCGGAAGCGAGCCGCCAGCCCTCGTCCTCAACGAAGGTATCGTCCGACCTTAAATTGAGCGCCGCACGCTTGCCGTCAGGACATAGGGGGATGAGCTCATCGGGCAGGCGGAGGCTTAAATTTTTATCCTCGGGGACTTCAAACTCTCCGTTAGAGCCGCGCACGAAGCCCATCGCCTCCATAGCGCGCATGACCCATGCCTCGTTGTCGTAAGTTGCGCCGTCCGCGTCGAAGCTTTGGAACAGCCCGTAATCGCCCTGCGTATAGAAAAGGCGCGCCTTATCGAAGCCTGACGCTTGGAACCTGTGATCGACGTTGGTCGTCACCACGAAATAATCGCGTCCCTCGACGAGCTTCCCAAGCTCCTCGTAAACGGGCTTAGGCGACTTTATATAGCGGTTGAAATAAATGTGCCTCGCCCACCATGCCCATCGCGTGCCCGCGTCGGGAAAGGGATAGAACCCGCCCGAATACATATCGGTTATGCCGAATTTTTGTATGAAATCGAAAAAATACCTGTTGAAGCGCTCGCCCGAGTAGGTGAATCCCGCCGAAGCGGAAAGCCCCGCGCCGGCGCCGATAAGCACCGCTTCGGCATTTAAAAGCTCGTATTTCAGCCTCTCTATCCGCTGCTCTCTCGTGCCAGCGCCCTTGGATACGCTCGATATGAAGGCGCGCGCAGCCGACAGCCCGCGCCGTATGCTTTCCGAATATCCGTAGGCAAGCTCGGAATAGTCGTCTTTTCCGCTCATATTTACTCTCCTTCGCTCAAAAGCTCTCTGTAAAGCATAAGATCCTCGTCCTTGAAGACGTTGAATATCACCTTTATCCTGCTGCCGGTCTGCGCTTTATAGTCCGCAACAGTGCTGACGGCGATGCGCGCCGCCTCCCTCTGCGGAAAGCCGAAAACGCCCGTCGATATGCAGCAGAACGCTATGCTCTCCAAGCCGTTTTCGTTTGCTGTCCACAGGCAGCTTTTATAGCAAGAGGCGAGCTGCCTGACGTGAAGCTCCGTAAGCCGTCCTTCGACTATGGGGCCGACGGTGTGAATGACGAATTTGCACGGCAAATTGAATGCGGGGGTCAGCTTAGCCTCCCCCGTGGGCTCGGGATATCCCTGCCGCCGCATAAGCTCGGCGCAGTAATTGCGCAGACCGAGCCCCGCAGCCGAGTGTATGCAGTTGTCGATGCAGTTGTGGAGCGGCTGATAACAGCCCGTCATGCCCGAGTTTGCGGCGTTGACTATCGCGTCGCAGGCGAGCCTCGTTATATCGCCCTGCCGGAGGTACAGCCCGTCTCCGCAGGGGGCAAGTTCGGAAAGGGCTGCTATGCCCTTTGCTTTGGCTTCCTCTTTAAGATACTCGCCTTCGATATTAAGGTACTCCTCCGAAAGCGGCGCCGGCATACGAATATTCATCAGCGCGCGCAGAAGCCGCTTTTGCTCCGCCTCGTCCCGCGGCACGGGCATGCTCCTGCCGCGTTCAGCCAGCAGCGTATTTATAAGATAAAGCCTTCTTTCGTACTGCTCCATATAACGCACTCCAAATGCGGCGGTCGGAGCTGTTTGCCCCGACCGCGTCGCTTCAATTATTTATCAAGCGTATATCAGCATACTGTAAAGCACTGTTATATCGCTGAAATCAAGGCTGCCGTCCTGTGTAACGTCGGCGTTTAAAAGCCCCTGAGCGGTAAGCTCGTCGCTGCCTATGAGGAACATATAGAGGAAGGTAACGTCCGCGAAGTTGACTGTGCCGTCACAGTTGACGTCGCCTATAAGCCCTGTGAGCTCGCTCGTATAGGTTACGGTGATTATTACCGGCGCGGCGCCCATTATGCCCTCGACGACGGGGATATCGGGCACGTAGCCTTCGACCGCGGGGCTTTCCACAAAGTACTCCGCGCCGTAGTTATAGGTGCGGGTAAAGGTGGTGGCAGCGGTGGTTCCGTCGGCAAAGCGATAATAGATCACGAGGCGATAGCTCTTGATGCTGTACTGCGCGGTAACGGTCAGGTCGGAGGTTACGCTGCTGAAATCGACGTCCCAGCCCGTGAAGGAGTAGCCCTCCCTTACGGGGTCGGCGGGAGCCTGAGCCGCTGCGCCGTAATCGACCTCCTGCACGGAAAGCACGGTGCCGTCCCAATCAAGGAAGGTGACGGTATAGCTGTCTTCAACTATCACGGTACCCTGAGTATGCTTATAGAGCTGTACCGATGAGGCTGTCGTGGGCGCATGGAAGAAGCCGGTATAGTTGCCTACCGTGGGCTCAAAGGACACGTACTTGGTGAGACTGCTGCTGACGTAGTAGCTCAGTCGGGACGTTCCCGCATTCCACTGCCAGTTGGTAGCATAGCTCGTGCCTGCTCCGGCATAAAGATCCGAATAGTTAGAGCCTGAATACACCCTGAGGTAATAGTCGCTCTGATAAGCGGACTGTATCATGTAATAGCTGCCGTTAACCTCGAAATACCACTCGGCATTTATTAGCTGCGCAGAGGAATAGGTCGAGTTATCAAGACCCGTTACGTTGCCCTCGGCGTCCGTAACGGCCTTTATACCGTAGCCGTAGTAGTTGCTGTTGTAGCTGTAATAGTAGTTATTGCTCGAAATCGGATCGGGGTTGTAGTTCATCAGCAGATAAACGTCATTGCCGCTCTTGAAGCCTATGAGATACTCCTCGCCGGTGACAACGTCGGCCGTGGGCTCAAAGTAATCATAGGTATAGCCGTTTTTAACGCAGACCACGGCCGAGTCCGTGCAGACCGCGCCGGTCTCGTTATCGGTGGCGACGGCGGTTATAACGGCGCTGCCCTTGGCATGGGCCGTTACCGTTGCGCCGGATTTGCCGCCGGTGACCGTTGCGACCGCCTCGTTGGAGCTTGACCATTCAACGGTGAAGCTTACCTCCTCGGCAGGCTCGCGGTTAAGCGCGAGCGCGGCAGACTGGCCTATAAGCATATCGGTCGTCCCGGGGGAGACGCTTATGCCGGTGAGCTCGGCAGGCTCCAAAGAGCCGCCCTCGCCGGTCAGGGTATACACGGCGGAGGTATTATAGCCGTAATCTCCGACCTTTACGTACACAGTGCCGTAATTGCCAACGGCAAGCGCAAGATCGGTATAAGCGCCGCGCTGCGTCTCGGTTATCGCGGCCTCGGCTATCTTGTTGGTACAGGCTGCGTCGGAATAAACGCCTATCCAAGCGGCGTAATGCTCGTCATATACGCGCACGTTAAGAGTGCCGTTTTGCAGGCTCCAATACGTTACCAGCGGAGCCGTAACGTCGACCGTCATGGGGAGCACTATCTCACAGCACTCATTCTGCTCCGGCGTGAAATCGGGATTGTCGAGGTAAGCGTACATCTTGAATACGACGTGCGTGCCCTCGGCAAGCCCGTCGGGCGCCCAGCTTGTGAAATCCATCCACTGAGTGGCATAGTAATAGTAGCTGTCGCCATAGGCGGCCGAGGAATAGCCCCATGTCTTGGGCATATGGGCAACGTCCTCGTCGTAATAGACAACGTCGGGATCGTCCTCGTTATAGATCTTTATGCCGCAGTTGGCGGCGTTCCTGATAAGAGCAAGCACTACATTGTCTATCTTATCATAATAGCCGTCGCCGTTGGGCGAAAGGGTGGCTCTGTCTGCAAGCCAATCGCCGGTGGTGATATAGGGATTTGCACCGAAGAGCATCGTAGTGGAGCTGCTCTTTTTGGCGCCGACGATTATCTGCTTGGACATGTAATTGTAATTGTTTACGCCCTTTATCTGGTCGATATAGGTATAACGGTCGAATACCGAAGCCTCGTTCCAGTTGCCGAAGAAGCCGAGGAAGGGCACGGTTAGGTTGGTCGTGCCGCCGAGCACTATATGCCCCTCGACATAAGCGCCGTGGGGATAATAGGTGTTAAGCGTGTTTTTAACGGTATCGTTGAGCGTTATGGTCACGGTCACCGTTTTGGTGCTGTTGGCGGGCACCGTTACCGAGCTGACGCAGGCGATGGAGCAGTTTGACTTTATGTTCATAGGCGTGCAGCTCATCCTGTAAACGGAGCTGCCGTTGAGCGTGGTCGATGCGGCGTTCTCGCTCTCGACGTAGGGCGTTACCGAATAGGTGAGCGCCGTCGAGCCGAAATTCACTATATTGAAGCTCATGGTGAAAACGCCGGTCTTATCCTTGTCGTCGCCTATTTCGAGCTTGGGCCTGTCACAGCCGTCGACCGTAATGTAGGCCTGCGTAGTAACCGCCTTATATACGTCCACAAGCCCCGCGCCCTGCGCGCGCGGCGAATAGGGCAGACCCGTGGAATACATCATCGGCGTTGCGGTACACATCAGCAGGCGGTCAACCATCTTCGCCTGCTCTTCAAGGGAGAGGCTCGGCCAAGTCTGCTTTACGTACTGAGCGACTATTCCCATGGCGCCCGCTATATGGGGCGTCGCCATGGAGGTGCCCGATTTGGAGCCGTAGCTCGTTGTGGCGCCGGAGGTGGAGGAATCCACGGGCGCATATATGCTGTCGCCCGGGGCAGTTATCTCGGGCTTTATTTTAAGGTCGGCGGTGCTGCCCCAGCTCGAAAAGCTGCAAAGAGCAGCGGAGGAGGACTTGGTGGAGGCGGCAACGCAAAGCGAGCCGTTGTACGTGCCGGGAGTGGAGGCGAGACCGTTGTCGGGATTCATCGCAAGCGAATATGAGTAGCTCGAGCCGTAATACTGGCAGCTCGTGGAGCCGCTGTTTCCGGAGGCGACGGCTACGTTTACGCCGTGCTGACTGAGCAGGTTGTATACGTACTCGACCTCATCGCCGTCGGTGGTAAAGCCGCAGTCGGAGCCGAGGCTCATATTAAGCGCGTCTACCTCAAGATATGCACAGTCCTCCATGGCGGCAAGCAGCACGTCCCACTCGGCGCCGGTGCTCTGGTTGAATACCTCCATAATAACGAGCTGCGCATCCTTCGCAACGCCGGTATAGCTGCTGCCGGAGTAATTGCCCGCGACTATGCCCGAAACGTGGCTGCCGTGGTCGCTGCCCGCATAGGAATGAGCAACGTTGGTAGTGCCGTTGTCGTAGTTGAAGCGGAAAGGTATTTTTCCGCTGTAATACAATGTGCTTGCGGTAAGAGTGCCGTTGTACTTTTGCTCTGCCTGAAGGTTATTGCTGCCGAGCACCGTACTGAGCTTGCTCGTTGTCATCGTCTGGGTCGCGGGCATGGTGCTGAACGCGTTATGCGCCACTACGCAGCCGGTATCGAGTATTGCGATCACGGAGCCCGCGCCGGTATAGCCCGCCGCCCAAGCGTCGTCGGCATTGATAAGACCTACCGAGGTGGAAAGCCGCGTATCCTCGGCTTCGTCTGCCTCGGGCAGCGAATAACGCGCCGCTATGAAGACCTTTTCAACGCCCTCCACTGCGGCGATGCTCTCCCTCATATAATAGGGAGCTTCAATAGCAAAGCCGTTGAAAAGCAGGTTATAGGTGAACTTGACGTTGCACTCGACTCCGGCGGGAAATGCGCGCTCTATCGCGGAGCGCACCTTGCTCTGCTTTATTTTGAGCACCGAGGCAAGATCGTTGGCCCTTTGTGAGTTAACGTCCTTGACGGAAGCCGCAACGGGCGAATCCGCAAGCTTTACCATGAAGGTGACGAGCTGTGACCCGTCGATTTCTTCCTTCTCCTCCGTAACCCGTACAGCATCGGGGTTGACGGGCGTTTCACCCTCCTTGGGTGCTGCCGCCGCCCCCTGCGGCAGGATCGCCGCCGTCATCAGCAATACGAGAAGTATACAGATCAACTTTTTCATTAAAGAGATTACCTCCTTCCGCAAAAAGCGGTATTCTACGGAATATCTTATCATGTTTGTCCGCAGATGTCCATATTATACTGAACAAATTAAAACACAAATTAAAACAGAGATCGGAAGAGCACACGTCTGAAC
>CALEPU010000155.1 GCA_937913075.1 uncultured Clostridia bacterium | reverse complement strand
CTTCTTTCCTGGCCTTTGCCTCCGCCTTCTCCTTTTCTATAAGCTTACTCTCCTGCCTCTTCGCCTGTTGGAGGGAGCTGCCGACGTCGGTATGAAGCTGCTTAACGCGCTCCATCAGCTCATTGATCCTCTGCTCAAGCTGCTTTGCGGACTCGATAAGTTCGTTTTTTGCCATTGAAAATACCCCCGAAATTAGGATTGAATTTAAATATTATCACAGGCGCGCAGAGCCATCTGCGCGAACCCGCTTTCAACAATGCAGGCGACTATATGCGTCTCTTTTCCTATCGCCATGCCGACTTCCTCTGCCTCAACGCAAGGTATACCGGCAAATTTGCAGGCGTCCTGCCACCGCTTGCGACTCTGCTCGGAAGCCGTGGAGTCGATCGCAACAAGCTTTGCAGTGCAGGATTTAATCGCGCGCTCCACAGAAAACTCACCTGAGCAAACCTTGCCCGCCTTCATTGCAAAGCCTATAGCGGTTTTGAATCGCTGCGCGTCAACGACGTTAAGCATCGCCTTCACCCTTTGAGGAAAGCGCCGCTATCCTGTCCGAAAGCTCTGCCATGACCTCAGAAGAGACGCTTGTCTCAAGCGCTCTTTCAAGCGCACGGCTTTTTACGGCACGCTTTAAGCATTGCTCGTCCGGACATATATACGCGCCCCTTCCGTTCATCTTGCCGGTCAGGTCCAAGCGCGCGCTGCCATCCTCAGCTCGGACGACACGCACGAGCTCACGCTTTTCCTTCATGGTGCGGCAGCCAACGCACATCCGTATTGGGATCTTTTTTGCCAATCGAATAACCTCTTTTGCTTAATCTATATTCTCGTCGTCTTCCGGCTGCTCGTCATCGAAGGAGGTCTCGTCTGCGCTTTCGTCGAAAAATTCCATCTCATCCTCTGCAGCGGACTTGGACTTTATGTCGATCTTCCAGCCTGTGAGCTTGGCGGCGAGCCTTGCGTTCTGCCCCTCCTTGCCTATTGCGAGGGAAAGCTGATTGTCGGGCACTATCACCTTTGCCGCCTTCTCATCCTCGTTGATATAGACCATGAGGACCCTTGCGGGGCTCAGCGCCTTTGCGATGTAAACGGCGATATCCTGATCCCACTCGATAATATCGATTTTTTCATTGTGGAGCTCGTCAACTATGCGCTCAACGCGAATGCCCTTCTGACCAACGCAGGAGCCGACCGCGTCGATAGCGGGATCGAAGGAAACGACTGCGACCTTTGTGCGCTGACCCGCCTCACGTGCAATGGACTTGATCTGCACTATGCCGTTCTGTATCTCGGGCACTTCAAGCTCGAAAAGGCGCTTTACAAGACCGGGATGCGTGCGGGAGAGCAGCACCTGAGGGGTCTTGGTGTTGCGCTGGGTTTTGAGGACGTAGACCTTGATGCGGTCTCCGGGATTATAGGACTCGCCCTGGATTATCTCGTTGAAGGGGATAATGCCGTCGGTCTTGCCAAACTCAACGTAAACGCCGTTCTTTTCGACACGCTGGACTATTGCTGTGAGGATCTCGCCCTCCTTCTCGGCGAACTCGTCGAATATAGCGCCCTGCTCCGCCTCTCTGATGCGCTGTATCACGACCTGCTTTGCGGTCTGCGCGGCGATGCGGCCAAAATCCTTCGTGAACGCCTCGACCTCGAGAACGTCGCCCACCTCGTAGTTGGGGTTGACCTTTTTTGCATCCTCAAGGGAAATCTCGGAATTGGGGTTTGTGACTTCGTCGACAACGGATTTGGAAGCAAAGATGCTGATCTCGCCCGTCTCCCTGTTCATGCTTGCGGAAACGACGGTGTTCACGTTATAATTACGCTTATATGCCGATACAAGCGCGGACTCGATAGCGTCGATGAGCACCTCCCTGTCGATGCCGCGCTCCTTCTCGATCTGCTTCATTGCAAGCAAAAGCTCGTTAGCGTTCATTTTTAAAATCTCCTCTCGATACTGTTTATTAAATGGGCTGCTTAAAAGTCCAAATGCGGACGCAGCAGCGCCGCCTGTTTCTTTTGAAGGGTGAAGGCGCCCGCCTCCGTCTCAACTGTAAATGTCTCATTATCGTGAGAAACGAGCGTGCCGACGAAGACCTTTTTGCCCTTCAAGCGCTTATCCGCGGGAGCGGAATAGAGCTTGACGTCAAGCTTTTGACCGATGTTCCTGTCAAAATCCTTGGGGAGCCTTAAAGGACGATCGAGCCCAACGGAGCTGACAGTGAGATAATAAGGCTGATCTATCGGATCTGCCTCGTCAAGCAGCGGTTCAACGGCGCGGCTCACACGTTCGCAATCGTCAAGAGTGATACCCTCTGCGCTGTCGATAATGAGCATCAGCTCCCAGTTGTCGTATTCCTTATGGAAATCGACGTCGTATAGCTCGTAACCGAGCTCACGCACTGCCGGCTCAACAAGGGCGGCAACAGTCCCTGTGATCTTCAAAAGCGATGACCTTCCTTTCAAAATTAAAGAGCGGGTTTTGCCCACTCTCACAATAAGCGAATGCTCGCTTAACAACACGACCCACGGAGCCGAAGACTCAACTCCATTTACAACGTAGTTATATTAACACAGTTTATTCATATTTGCAAGGATTTTTTTCGGGATTTAAATATATTATGCGAAATTATCCCATGAAATATGCTCTTGCCATTCTCGAAAAAGGTCGGTCTGTGACAAAAAAGCCGATTGAATCACAACTTCGCACAATTTCGCACAGACTGCGACAAAGGTTGACAAAAATGCGGAATAGAT
>CALEPU010000154.1 GCA_937913075.1 uncultured Clostridia bacterium | reverse complement strand
GCGGAATGCGAATTACGCATTGCCTCAATTGCACCACAGGAAGAAACAAACCGATTTTAAATATAACGTGGAGGAGATGAAAACACAATGCAGACCAAGCTCGTATTCGTCACAGGCGGCGTCGTATCGTCGCTGGGCAAGGGTATCACCGCGGCGGCGCTGGGCCGGCTTTTGAAGTCGCGGGGATACAGCGTATCCATTATGAAGCTCGATCCTTATCTCAACGTCGATCCGGGCACCATGAACCCGTATCAGCACGGCGAGGTATTCGTTACCGACGACGGCGCCGAGACCGACCTTGACATCGGTCATTATGAAAGGTTCATCAATGAGGATCTTACAAGGCTCAATAACACAACCTCGGGACAGATCTACTCCACCGTTATCGAGAGGGAAAGGCGCGGCGGCTACAACGGCGGCACGGTGCAGGTGATACCGCACATTACCGACGAAATAAAGAACCGTGTCATGAAGGTTGCCAAAAAGCTCCGTCCGGACGTGCTCATTGTCGAGATCGGCGGAACCGTCGGCGATATCGAGTCACAGCCCTTCCTTGAAGCGATACGTCAGCTCAGGGCGCAGTGCGAGTACGGGCAGTGCTGCTTCATCCACGTAACGCTCGTGCCTTACCTTGCGGCCTCCGGAGAATTAAAGACCAAGCCCACACAGCATTCCGTCAAGGAGCTGCAATCCCTCGGCATACAGCCCGACGTTATCGTTTTGAGGAGCGATTATCCCCTGAACCGCGGCATCCGCAGCAAGATAGCGCTCTTCTGCAATACTCCGGAGGAGTTCGTTATAGAGAACCTCAACGCGAGGAGCCTTTATGAGGTCCCCCTCATGCTGGAGGAGAACGGGCTCTGTACCGCCGTCTGCAAGAGGCTCGAGCTCGATCCGCGTGAGCCCGATCTTGCGGCTTGGCGCACTATGGTCGAGAGGGAGCTCAATCCCAAGCACGAATGTACCATCGCCATCGTAGGCAAGTATACCGAGCTGCATGACGCGTATCTCTCCGTAGTGGAGGCCTTGAAGCACGGCGGCTTCGCAAACGAGGCGAAGGTGAATATCAAGTGGATAGGCTCCGAGTCGCTTGAAAGCCCCGAAGCAGACCCCGCCGCCGTATTTGCGGACGTTGACGGCATATTGGTTCCCGGCGGCTTCGGCGAGCGCGGTATCAAGGGCATGATGGTCGCCAGCCGCTACGCAAGGGAGAACAAGCTGCCCTACTTCGGCATCTGCCTCGGTATGCAGATCGCCGTTATCGAGTTCGCAAGGAACGTGATTGGCTGGAAGGACGCCCAGTCCACCGAGGTCGATTTCGCCACAAAGCATCCCGTTATCGACCTTATGGCGGATCAGGTCAACAACCTCGAAAGGATCGGCGGCACGCTGCGTCTCGGCAGCTATACCTGCCGTTTGGAGGAGGGTACCCTCGCACATCGGCTTTACGGCTGTACCGAGGTGCACGAGCGCCATCGCCATCGCTATGAGTTCAACAACGAGTTCGAGGCGGATTTCAAGGATGCGGGGCTCGTATTCTCCGGCCGCAACCCGCGCCGCGACCTCGCAGAGATAATAGAGATAAAGGATCATCCTTGGTTCATAGGCGTGCAGTTCCATCCGGAGCTGACGAGCCGCCCCGACGAGCCCAACCCCCTGTTCGCGGGCTTCATAAAGGCTGCGCTTGATAAAAAGAACGCGTGAATATAATTGCGGGACGGCGTGCTGCGTCGTCCCGATGTTTTTCATTTTTTCCTTATTTTGCTTACAATGCAAGTCCCGCTTGACACTGTTCAAGTATGATTTGCTTGCCATTTTCCGCCCGTGCAGTTATCATTTGTACGTGAAAGAGAGGTGCAAATAATGACCATAGGACAAAAGCTTCATCAGTGCCGCAACGAGGCGGGGCTCTCGCAGGAGGAGGTCGCGGGCAGACTGCTCGTCAGCCGCCAGACCATAAGCCTATGGGAGACCGACCAGACCCTTCCAACGATAGATAACCTTTTAAGATTGAAGGAGCTATTCGGCATTTCGGTTGACGAGCTTTTGACGGGCGAGGAGCAAAAGCCCGCCCAGCAGTCTGCGCCGGACGCCGATATAATAGAAAGCTTTTCCTACGCGCCGACCGCGGAGGACGTGAAAAAGGTCACCCGCAGACTCAAAAGGAAGGACCGACCAAGATATCTTTTGCTGCTGCCGATGCTGTTCATGTGGGTCGTCTTAATAGGTGACGCTCCGGACGCCCTGACGGGCTTTGTGTTCGGCATATTATTTGTTGGTCTTTTCGCCTGCATTTGCCAAAGCATCAGGCTCCGCAAACGCCTGCGCGAGAGCGAGAAAAAAGCCCTGTCGGCGCAGTATGTTTACGAGCTTACGGACAACAGGCTTTATATTCGGACCGAAAGGGAAGGCGTCGCGAGTCGCTTCTGCTTTGAGCAGGGCGAGGTAAAATGTACCGAGCTTGACGAGGTTTTCGGGCTTGATACGAAGCACGGCATTTTCACCGTCGGCAGAGAAGCTCTGTGTGGCGCGCCGCGCATATTGAGCTTTATCAAAAGCCCTTCCCCTTCGGAAAAGGCCGTGCCGCAGAAAACCAAAAAGGCTGTCAAAGCGGCTTCGATACTGCTTTTGATCAACGCCTGCCTTTCCTTTGCGCTCGTCGCCGCCTTAATAGGCTTGTCGGAAGCAGTCTCAATGCCTCCCGTTTTTGTTTGGCTTGCACCTTTGGTTCCGTTGGTCTGTCTGCTGTTCGGCATCGCTATGATCAAGCGCGGCTTTGCAACTCGCGCAAATATCATCATAGGTGCGATATTCACCGTTATTACGCTCATATTCTGCCTTTTGTTCACCGCTCATTTAAAATCAAAGCGCGGCGCGGAGGAAATAATGACCGATCTCTCACAGAAATACTCCGTCACCCTCCCCGCGAGCGCAGAGGTCTTGGGAATGGACGATATCAATGGCGATGATCGCTGCCGCTTGACCTCGGGCAGGCTCAGCATGGCGAGTCTCGGTCTTGACGGTAGCGGGAAAAAGGCTTATTTTTCAGGTGACGAGCGATGGATACAGGGCTTGCCCGAGGAGCTTGCGCCATATGTGCCTGAGCAGTTCCGCACAGCAAAGGACAGCGACGCGCATTACATACTTATAGATTGTGACAGCGGGCTCGTCAACACTCCTCCCGATGGACCGGGGCACAGCTTCGTGCTGTTTTACGTACCGGAGTACAGCTATACCATCTACGCTGCGGAGTATACGATAATGAATAATGAAGATTGAAGAACGAATAATTGCGAAAGAAGATCCCCCATCGTCGGGGGATTTTCTGCTTATTAACGCAAACCTTGAGCATAAGCTCCGGCGCTTGCATATTCCCGCCTCCATGCTAAAATATATTAATCCTGAAAAGCAACCGCCCTCCACGAATGTTGTTATTAAGGGTGAAGACCTTTTGAAAGGAGCCGCAAATGGATGACAGCAGCATCGTCGACCTCTTCTTCGCGCGGGATGAGACGGCGATAAAGGAAACGGGCGCGAAATACGGGACGAGAATACCTATCTTGAAGCCAATAACCAAAATGCTTACATCAAGCCGGCAGACCACGA
>CALEPU010000153.1 GCA_937913075.1 uncultured Clostridia bacterium | reverse complement strand
GAGATGAAGTACGGTCTCTACAACATGTTCGATATGACGAGCAGCGTTGTAAGGTTCACGCTCAATCCCGTGCTCAGATCCCGCCTCGAGGAGAACTATCAGCGGGAGAACCGCCGCAGGCAGGAGGAGGCCGAGGAGGCGGAGCGCAAGCGCAAGCAGGAGGAGCAGGCGAGGCTCGAAGCAGCCGTCGACGCGGAAAAGGCCAAATGGGAAGCCTATGTCGATGAGCTTAATGAGAAGCACGCCGCCGAGATAGATGCGCTGAATGCCAAGCACGAGGAGGAGATCGCATACGAGCGTGCGGAGCGCGAGCGTCAGGTCGCCTACGAGCGTGCGGAGCGCGAGAAAGAGGTCGCCTACGAGCGCGCAGAGCGCGAGCGTCAGGTCGCCTACGAGAAGGCTGAGCGCGAGAAGGCTGTCGAGTTTGAGCGGCAGGAGCGCGCAAAGGAGGTCGCAGCGGTCAAGCTCGCAGCCGAGCAGGAGCTCGCCGCGGAGAAGCAGCTCCATATCGAGGACGTCGAGGCGGAGCGCGTTAAGGGCGAGCAGGCAGTCGCCGAGGTGCGCCGCGTGACCGCGGAGCAGATCGCCGAGGAGAAAAAGGCCTGTGACAACGCTGTTGCAGCCGCTAAGAGCAGCGCTGCCGCAGAGGTCGAGGCTGCAAGGAACGACGCAGACCAAAAGATCAGCGCGGAGAAGTCGCGCAGCGAAAAGGCGCTCGCCGATCTGCGCGAGGAGCACAAGGCAGCCATCACTCAGGTGCGCTATGCGAACGAGATAGCCCTTGCATCTGCGGATGAAAAGCATAAAAAGCAGCTCTCCGAGCAGACCGAGCGGTATGAGAAGCTCATCGCCGCCGATAAGAAGGAGCATGCCGACGCGCAGGAGCGTATGCAGAAGCAGTTTGCCGATGAGATACGCACGCTGACCCAGTCGAGGGACAGCATAAGGAACAAAGCGGAGGCCGACCTTGCCGCCCAGCGCGAGCAGTTTGAGAAGCGCATGGCGGATTCCGGCGCCGAGCATAAGGCGGAGCTTGACAAGCTGATAGTACAGCGCAACCGCCAGATAGAAACCATCAACGCCGATCACGACAAGGAGCTCAAAAAGCTCGAGAAAAAGCTTGCCGGCGAGGTCGGCAGGAACGACAGAGAGATCAAGCGTGCGGAGCAGAGCTTCGAGAAGCGTATCGCAAGCGCGGCGGCTTCCCACGAAAAGTCGCTGCACGATACCAAGGCGGCAGCCGAGCGCAGGCTCGCCCGCAGGGAGAGAGAGCTCAACAGTCAGCTTTCCTCACAGAAGCGCAGGTATGAGAATACCATCACAAGCCTTGAGCGCGACAGCGCAAGGCGGGTAAGGCAGCTCGAGAGCAAGGTCACATCCTTGCAGAAGAAGCTTGCCAAAAAGTTCCCCGAGGGCTTGCCCGAGGAGTAAAAAGTCGCTGCGGCACTGCCGCATAAGCCGGGCGACCGGCACTGAAAACGGAGCCTTAATATGAGCAAAAAAGAGCTTACAAGGAACTTCATACTGCTGTTGTCGCTGCTGTTCGTGTTCATAGCAGCGGCGGCCGCATGGTTCGTTGCGGCGTCGCGCGGGTGGGTTCGCAATCCCGAATTCGAATCAGTGGATGCAATTACCTCCCAGATAGACACCGACGGCGGCTACTATAACGGCATGGAGCTTACGGGCTACGACGTGGTGCTTAACCCCGTAAGCGGGCTCGGCAGCACCGACGCCGACGGCAGAGTGCTGCTGTATGAGCCGGTCATAACCCCCTTTACCGAGGCGGAGCCCATGGAAGGCGCTTGGCGGCTTGCTACCGGCGGCAGCAACGAGGCGGTTTTCGACGACGAGAACAATACCGCGCGCGTCAGCTACCTCGATTATTTTTCGGTGATCCACACCAACGGTCAGGCGATGGTCGCTTTGAGCTCTGACAGCAATGTCATCCCCGTTGCAGGCGATTATACGGAGGATCCCTCCAAAAAGAGCCGGTACGGTGATTTTTCGATAGATTACATTGCCGGCGCGGTGCGTATTGCGTTTATAATCTGTACCCCGACGGACAACTCACAGGTTACGGGCGAGCTTGCGTTCGATGCTTACGGCAGGCTTTGCAACGTCCTTTCCGTGGATGAGGACGGCAAGCCCGAGACCCTCTCCGACCCTATTGACTACGAGGAACGGCTTTCGCTCATATGGGTTCCCAACTGCCATTATGAGCTGACCGATACCTACGTTGACGTAAGCGGAAGCGGAGATATGGTGCTCGATCATTCCGAGTTTACGACAGAGGGCACAGCGGAGAGCGCATACTACTACTACAACGGCACGGAAAAAGCTCAGTATACTTCCGATATGTACGTTGCAGATATGGGCGGCTATCAGGCTTTTGCAGACAGCCTCTGGCTCAATCCCGTGACCAATACTTACAGTGCGTGCATCAAGGTCAGGATCTGGATCGAGGGCTATGACCGCGAGGCGAGCGTCGCGCTCGAGGGCGGCATGTTCGATACCGAGATCTACCTGCTCACAATACAGGAGGCGTCATGACAAATAACAAGAAAAAGCTTATATTGGGCATAGGCTCCATAGTGCTCGTGCTCGTGCTTGCGGGGGCAGGCGTTTTCGCATGGTACATGAACCTGACCTCCAACCTTATCGATCCGCAGACGCTGCAGGTCACGACCTCCCAGTTCCTCGAGGTCAGGCAGGCGGCAGCCCCGGGCGAGGAGGAGAATGATTTCGGGCACTCTCTCGAGCTCAGCTTTGAAGATCTCGTGCTCGTGGATATCACCGGCGACGGTACTACGCTCGTCAGGCCCCGCCTCTTGCAGAACGCCGATGAGGTGACAGGGCTTACCTACGCCGCGCCCGATACTTCGACGGTCAGCGAATGGACCGATCCCGAGCCCAATAAGGACTATATCGACGTTACGCTCGAGTTCAGGTCCAACAAACATCTGGACGTATACCTCGGCAGCGGTTCAGCCGTCACTCCCCATTGCGGAGTTGAAAACGCCATGAACCCGGGCGAGGACGACAATCCCAGCAACTACGGCAGTTTCTCCCGCGATCTTATGGCGGGCGCAGTAAGAGTTGCATTTGTAACCGCGGATGAGCAGCAGACCTCTATGGTCTGGGAGCCCAACCGTCAGTATAAGCTTTATTACTACGCCGGCAATGAAGAAGGCGAGGGCAGGGGCTGGTTCTTCGATATGAATTCGAATGATTTTGAGCTGACTCATTATTATTACTACGTCGCGGGCTCGGGTCACAAGGTTCAATCCAGCCTTGAAGCGCAAAATATCCCCGTGGTTTACGACAGCAGCCTTGAAATGAATACCGCAGCAGTAAGCTGCCCGACCGGCGAAGGCGCAAACGCACATATAGTTACCCTCGAATATAATCCCGAAACGGGCTTCTATGAGGGCAGCGCCGTGCTGCGCATCTGGATAGAGGGCTGTGACCGTGAGACGAGACGCGCGATCGCCGGCGGCGCTGTCGACGTTGCGCTGTACCTCTACGGGTACGAGCTCGCGGGCAACTGACTGTGACGACGGAGGTGTTAAACGTGACAGCTAAGAAGAGAAGGATAATACTTTCGGTTATAGCCGCAGTCGAGATCGTAGGTCTCATGCTGCTCGGTCTCTATGCTTGGATCGAGGGCAGCGTCAGCCCGCAGCTCTATGCCACCGAGATCAAAATAGTCAACTCACCCGGTATCACGATGCTGCTCAACGGCGACGTCGCGAGCACCATCAACATCAACGATTTCCTTGCGGATTACGGCGCTTCGTTCAATATGGCGGAGGCTTCTAGCCCCGATGGAGTTCAGATCTACATCAGGGATGACGAGCTTAACCCCACTGGCGATGATTCAAGAATATTCATCAGAGAGGCGGACAGCCACGATCAGGGCAACGCGTACATAGCCTTCAACTTCACAATGAAGCCCGAGTTCAACGAGGGTGAGGCAGCGACAGAGCGCAAGGTTTGGCTCGATCCGGATCAGTGCTACGTCCGCAGGCTTGTCGGTTACGATGAGGATGCCGACGCCCCGATATTCGAGCCTATAATTCCCGTAAAAATATCGCTGACCTTCCACGTTGACGACGGGAACGATTATACTGTCATTCTCGGCGAGGCAAGGCTTCCCGAGGAGGGCGGAGACGTCAGGTACAATCCTGCCGTCGGCTATTATCTCACGAGCGATGACGATCATTATCAGCACGAGATAATGATCGACAGCAACGTAGTACAAAACGTGCGCCCCTTCAGCGAATTCCGTCCCGGCAATCAGGCGCTCTTCACCCTTACCGAAGGGCAGACGGCGTACATGACCGTCAGGATATGGCTTGAGGGAACGGATCCTCTGTGCGTAGACGATCCCGAGTTCTGTGACACTATAGCGGGCGCAACGTTCGATCTTTCGATATTCTTTACCACTATTGAGTAACGGCGCATGCAGCGCCCTGCGAGGTTAAAAAAATGACCGCAACGAGGAGCAAAATCGAAATAGTAAGGCATATCGCGTTCATGCTCGTGATCGTACTGCTTGCGTGCAACTTCGGTTTCGGTTGGTTCCGCAACCGCGTTTACAAGGGCGGCAATATGCAGTACACTAAGGTGCTGCATATCGGCGGCAGAAAGGCGAGCATCGCAAACTACGTCGGCGTTAAAAACGAAGAGGGCGGCATAGAATACATTCCCCTTTACCTTACCGACGGAGAAGGCAATGCCGTTATGACGGGAACGGGCGACGAGCTTTCTTACACCTATTCCTATGCCAACTGCGAAGAGCTTACCAGCCTGCTCCCCGGCGAGAGACAGTATTTCTATACCGAAATAACCAATCTCTGCAACGGGGAGGACGGCGCTGAACCCTCCGAGCTTTACATAAGCCTTTTCCTCGATGATGTATTTTATTCGTCGATACTTGACCAATATCTGTACTTTGCGGTTACGAGCCCCGAGGTCTCAATGACCAACTACTACGGCAGCGCGACCTTCAGGACTGACGTATTATACACGGGCTCCGCAAACGTCGAGGAGGGCAGTTGCTTCTCCAATATCGGCAGCGTTCCTCTTGTAAGGCATCAGACGATACAGGCCGGCGATACTTTAAGGGTCTACTGGTATATGTATCTCGATACCGACGCCGGGAATGAGTGCATCGGATCGACCGTAATATTCGAGGCGCTGCGCCTCTCCTTCAACAGCTAAGTGTTATGGGCAGGAAGATCTGGCGCGTTATATCAACGCTTTTAGTTATCGCGGTGCTTGCGATGCTTGCAACGGTATTCATACAGCGCATCACAGGCAGGGAGCCGACGCTCTTCGGGTACAGGATCAATTACATCCGTACCGGCAGCATGGAGCCCACCATCAAGGAGGGCGACGTGATACTTTGCAGGAACGTCACCGCGGAGGCCGTCGCCAAGGGCGATATAATCACCTACACCAATGACGGCAGGCTGACTACGCTGCCCGAGGGACAAACGGTCTGTCACAGGGTGGTCGAGGAGCCATACACGGTCGACGGCGAAATTCGCCTTACGACACAGGGCGACGCAAACGGCTCTCCGGACCCGGAGATAACGGGAGCTCAGGTTATCGGGCGGTTTGTCAAAAAGCTGACTATAATGACCCTGTTTTACAAGGTATTCCTTACCAAATGGGGTTTTCTGATAGTAATAATACCCCTTGCGCTGATGCTTGTCGTAGAGCTTTACGGCCTGACTCACAGCAAGGATAAGCAGCAGGGCGAGCCCAATGAGGGCGAGCCGCAGTATAACAATAAGGACAAGACAGGTGAAGCGGATGAAACAGTCTAACAGGTCTTACAATAGCAAAAGGAATTCCCGTGAGAGGAGGCGCAGGTCGATGAGGCAAACGTCCTCGGGCAAAAAGCTCTCGGTACTCATAAGCGCAGTGCTTGCCGTGCTCGTTTTGGCGGGCAGCGGCGTGTTCGCTTGGTTTACTTCTCAGAAGGACTATATCCAGGGTCAGATCGACATCGGCACGATGGAGGTCGCTATCCACGTATATAAATACGAAAACGGTTCCCTGATCGAGCTCGACGGTACCGCAGATGAAAACGAAGCGCATACAGGTCAGAGCAGCGCCAACAGCGAGGGAATAATCACTTACAGCGATTGGGACGCCGATTCCGCAGGAGTTCGCTATATAGCGATAGAAAACAAGGGTACCATCGACGTTAAATCGTACCTCACCCTTCAGGGCATCCTCGGCTCCTCGATGAACGAGAACTCGCTGGATTACTTCCACTTTCTGATAAACCCCATTTCGGAGCTCACCGGCAGCAGCCTGAATACGAGCGGTCTCAGCAATTACGCTGCGGGCTATACCCAGACAGGCGCCTCCGAGATAGCCGCACATTCCTCCAGCTTCAAGCTAACGGAATACTCCAAGAGCACAAAGATCGGCGAGATAGAGCGCAAGACGGTTAACTATTACAGGCTGGACTTTTGCTGTTACAATCTGCCTACCAAGTATATACCTCAGACCAGCAAGGTCGAGGCTGCGGACGATTACAGCGCAAGGATCAACGCTTCCATCAACGTCAAGCAGAAGAACGCGCCCGAGAACGACAACGATAACGCGGGCAACAGCACCTACGTCGATTCCGCGGCTGCATTTGTTGAGGCTGTCAGGGCGGCGGCAAACAACGACACGATATTCCTCATGCAGAATATCGAGGTCAACGATTCCATAACCATATTGCAGAGGGTCAACATCAACCTCAACGGACACACGCTTATAATACGCGGCAACCTCGCTTATGATACTGCGTCTGCCGGTCATTGCTCGTTGGTTATCTCCGGCAGCTCCAGGCTCTACGTTTGGGGCGACCTCATAATCGATATGCCCAACGCGATGTTCGAGCTCATAGGCTCCGGCAGCTCGCAGGACGTCGGCAACGCCGCGATAATTCTCGGTCATTACAATTCCGAGACCGACGAGGTCGAGGGCGGCGAGTTCTACGTCGACTGTATGAGGGATTATAACCATACACAGTACGGCTATACGCAGACGGCGGCTCAGGTCTGGGTCTGGACGGGCAGCGCTACCGCAGCGCTTGCAACCATGGAGGTCGACTCCGAGACCGGCGTCAAGATCAACTCCAACTCCGTAACGGGCATTATAAAGGCTTACCCCGGCGCGCACGATATCGCCGTATATAACTACGGTGAGATAAAGCAGCTCGACCTTTCCGCTATGAACTACTCGGGCAGCGGCGAGGAGCAGATCTACATCCTCAACTGCAACAAGTTCACCGATACCGGCGACGGGCTTTATGCCGTCATAATGCCGCCGTGGGCTGTCGGTCATATCACAGGTCCCGATCTCAACCCCCCTCGTGACACGAATGCAAGGGCTATAAACTCCGCGGGCGCAACCGTGGGCTGGCACGTTACAAGCAAGAACGGCGAGGGTCAGTACGCCGGCTACTACTTCTTCGACGTGGATATCGAGTCGGGCTTTACCGGCGGCAATCAGGTCATAAGGAATGATGTAGGTGATTACACCGTCATTCTCGTCAATGAGAGCGACAACGTGCATGATCTGCTTGCTGCGTTCTTCGCGGAGAACCCCGACATCGTTTCCGAATGGTCGGGCATGACACACCTCACGATTGTCACCTATGAGAACGGTACCGTAAAGCCTGCCGACTTCTCCTACATGAGGCAGAACTTGACCCAGCTCAACTACCTCAATCTTGAGTATGCACTCATGCTCGGCGGCGCAATACCTTCCAGCGCTATGAACGGAGCAACGAACCTCACCGAGCTCATACTGCCCATTTCCGAGATCAGCATCGGTGACAATGCCTTTGCAGGTACTTCGATAGAGTTCCTCACTATATCAAACAACGTAACCTCCATAGGCGCAAACGCATTCAGCGTCGCTGCCGATGCGCATATATACATCACGTGGGATTCAACGGTGCCCGTCGATAACACCATTTTGCAGGGCTTCGCTATGAACCGCACTGTAATCTTCATGTATGAGTATCTGCTCGGCGACTTCCGCACGGCGTATCCCAATTACGCATACCGTGCGTATGAGCACTACGACTTCTTCGACGAGGGCAGCAACGGCTTCTATAAGATACTTACAAACGAGAGCGCTCAGCTCATATATTACAGGGGTACTTTGGTTGCCAATAACACCCTTGCTATACCCGCATCGGTTACCAATAACGGCTATACATACAGCGTGACCACGCTGGGTGAGTACAGCTACCGCCTTGCAATATCGCTCCAGAGCAGCTTGTACGTCAGCATTGATATGCCCGTGGCGGTCAAGACAATAGAGAGGGGCGTATTCTACAACGCCAAGCTCAATAGCCTTACGCTTAACAACGTCACTAGTATCGGCGCAGATGCTTTCCGCAAAGCGCAGATAAAGTATTCGAGCGAGCGCCCCACATCCTTTACCGGCATGACTTATCTGGGCGCATACGCCTTCGGCAATGTAACTCTCGGTACTACGGTCTCCGGCACACTGTCTGAGGAGCTGTTCAACAGCATGACAAGCTCCGGTACGCTCGATCTCTCGGGCAGCTATATTCCGGAGGATAACGCGCTCAACAGCTTAAAGGTATGGAAGGGCACTTTAAAGCTCAACGATCTTGGCAGGATAAGCGGCAGCATTGTCACCAATATGGGACTTTACGGTACCTCGCTGTACGTTGACAACGTTGATACGATACTCAACGGTACGTTTAACGGCAAGTTCAATGCGTTCGGTAAGAACTATAACAACGTATATGCCCGCAACGTCAAGAGGCTCGGCGGTAATGCATTTGCAAACAACGGGCTCAATGATGTCTATGTGGGGCTCGACGCTTCGCTTTATGCGGACCAAGGCGCTGTTGATATGGATTGCCAGTACGGCAACGTAGAGGGCAGCACCACTTCTGCCGGCATATTCCCCGGCTGCAATATCACGACTCTCAACATCAGCGGCTGGATACCCAGGAGCGCTACCGAGACCAATACGAACGCGCTGTTTGCCGGCTCAGCGACATACGGCACGGTCAATATCGATTATGCCGGCGATACGCTTCCGGACTATATGTTCAATGGCAGCAACAACATAGGTCAGCTCAATATCAGCTCTAACGTAGAGGTCATAGGCAAGTATGCCTTCTGCAACTGCACGATAGGCAATACAACGCTTGATATGTCCAATATCGCGGAGCTTGGAGAAAGAGCATTCCAGAATGCAAAGCTCAACAGCCTTGCCGCCATAACGCTCGCCGACGGCGCGGTCATGGGCAGCAACTGCTTTGCAAACGCAAGCCTCAGCTCAATAACGTCCATGGACTTCTCGGACATATATTCCATAGGCGAGAGAGCCTTCTACCAGATCACAGGCGGCGGCATCACACATATCGACGTCAGCGGCGTATATATCATCGGTGCAAATGCCTTCTATGGAGTCAAGAACAATGAAGGCTGCACAATCGACGAGATAGATATCACATCGGCGATGAAGGTCGGTTCAAGCGCATTCGGCGGACTAAATATTGAGTACGTCCGGATGGGCAATACAGGGTATTATAACGAGCATCCCGATGAGTATTCGTACGGTGCTTGGCTGTTCAGCTCCACGGCAAACGATGTCAACATAGGTACAGTTTCGCTCGATGGCGAAATGCCGGTTAATTCTGGCAGGGTGTTGGCAGGCTATGGTTCGAGCTTAACGATTTATGATCTTCTTTATGTGACAAGCGGCTGCACGCTTGTTTCCAACAGCCTATTTAGCTATGCAAGTTACAGTGATACGAACAGGACCGGTGTATTTATCAATGGGTTTGCATCAGAGTCGGATGTTAACATCGGATCATCTGCATTTGCAGGGGTAGGCTTTGGAAACGGCATAGATTTTTCTAAGGTTACCAGCATTGCACAACGTGGTTTTTACGGAGCGTATGTCTCGCCTAACATCTATTGGAATTTCGAATCTATAAAAATACTCAGTTCGGGTGAAGAGTTTTTAAACACCTTCGGCGGTCCTTTAACAATAGCATTCAACAGTATTGAGGAGGTAAGATCATACCATACATTTTACAACAGCTCTGCTTTGGAAGCGTTGTATTTCGGTGCTAATCTAACATCATTTACTGCACCATATCCGATCGATCACTGCAGCAATCTTCGCAGCATAACGCTGACCGGTCCCAGCCCTGCGATACTCGGTGGAAGCTTCATCACAGAGTACACCGGCAACGGCGGTGAGTCCGGCGTACCCGGTCCCGGATTTGGCACTGACAGCGGTTTGACTATCTACGTTCCCTCAGATGCCCTACCTCTGTACGCAGAAGCGAGGTACTGGTCCGCATTATACGCCGCCGGCTACTTTGCGGAGATCGGCAATACTATGGAGTCTTCGGACGGCAATTACAGCTTCCACATAATTACCGACAACGGGCTTAACAGGGCTGTTATCCGCAGCTACAATGGCAGCGGGACCACTCTTTCGATACCCGCAACGATCACAGGCGCAAACGGTGCGAGCTACACGGTTGCCGAGATCGCCGACGGCGCATTCCAGGGCACCTCGCTAACGAGCGTTACCATCCCCGCATCGGTAGTGTTTATCAACCCCGGAGCGTTCACGGGCACTGCGATCACGAGCATTAGTGTTGCTTCCGACAACAACAACTACTCCGCGCAGAACGGCGTGCTCTACACCAAGGACGGCAGCGTGCTCATATATTACTGCGGTGCGCTCACCTCGAGCTCCTTCAATGTTCCCACGGCTGTCAGGACGATTGCAAAGAACGCGTTTAAGGATGCGATCCGCCTTACCACCCTTACCATGAGCGGTGTAACTACCATCGACGGCGGCGCGTTCGGCGGCAACTGCGCGGTCAATACCTTCAATTTCAATTCCGCTACTCCGCCCGTACTGCTTTCCAATGAGGTCTTCGGCATTTTGAGGACAGCACAGGTAGACGGCGACATAGTCTACTACATCAAGAGGGGCGATATCACCATAAACATCCCCGCAGGCAGCTTCACGGCCTACGCCAACGGGATCAACTGGCACCCCTTCATACAGTGTCTTAATGAGAGCAGCAGGCTCTTGGGCGTTGAGCTTGGCAAGTCGTTAAGCTATGGCTCGTTCAGCTTCGTCGTCAACGATGACGGCAATGCGACCATAACCGGGTTCGACGGCAGCGGCGATGTACGCATCCCCGCTTATGTGACAGATGACAACGGCGCAAGGATCGAGGTCGATGCAGTCATGCCGACCGCATTCAACGACGCCGAGGTCACTGCCTTTGCTGTCAGTGCCGATAACAGGCACTTCTCCGCCGACGAGCATGGCGTGCTTTACAGCAAGGACGGCACGGTGCTCATCCGCTATCCCGCCGCAAGCGCTGATACGGGCTACGAGGTCCCCGCGGGTGTTACGAGGATCGAGGCATATGCGTTTGCCGGCGCTGAGAAGCTTGAGGTCGTCTATATACCCACGGACGCCATGCGCAACATGGGTGAGCAGGTGTTCAGCGGCTGTTCCGATAAGCTCGCGCTTTATGGCGGCGCAGCTGCAAATCCCTTCGCTGTTGAGCTTCCCGAGGCGATCCTCCCCGAGGAGCAGGGCGACGAGGAGGACGGCGCAGACAGCCATCCCGAAGATAACACCGGAGCAGGCTCCGGCGAAGGTCCCGACGGCAACAACGGCAGTGAGGGCGAAGGCGAGGGCTCCGGCGATGGCGATGCTGTCGCAGGCGACAGCATGTCAAGGCGCAACGGCTGAAATTAAATATCGTGCTCCCGTGAGGATAAGTAATGAGATTTAGTATTATTATTCCTCTCTATCAACAGGAACGATACGTTCGCGAGTGCGTGGAAAGCGTATTATCACAATCCTTTTCCGACATTCAGGTATTGCTTGTTGATGACGGGAGCACTGATTTTACTCCGAGCATTTGCGATGAATTTGCCCGGCGCGATCAGCGGGTGAGCGTCATACACAAAAAGAACGAAGGTCCATCGATTGCAAGGAACCTCGGCGTCAAGTCGGCAAAGGGCGAGTACATAGTCTTTCTTGATGGGGACGATCTTATTGCGGAAGGCGCCCTTTCCAATGTCAATGACGCAATTTTAAAGCACGGCTCGCCCGATCTTATAGTTTGTACCATATCGCAATTTACAAATTCGCCCTCCGAGGCGAAGCCATTAGACAGCCTTGACGGGCTGGCGGAACATGGCAAGGCAGATGAGCTTATTGAGTTTATCCGTGAGAAAGGCTCCAAATACTGTATTTCTCCTTGCAGGTACGCGATCAAAAAGAGCTTTCATGAGCAGCGCGGGCTGACATTTGAGCCGGGGCTTTTGCATGAGGATGAGCGTTATACTCCGCGCCTGATATGCGCGGCGGAAAGCTATGCCGCAGCCGGAGGCGAGTTTTATCTTTACAGATATCACGAGGGCTCGCGAAATACAAGGCTCAATATCGAAAACAAGCTCCACATGCTTGCTTCTTCTGCGGAGCTTTTGCGTGAACGTGAGCGCTATTGCGGCAATGAAGCGAGACTTAGTTTTCTCAATTCACGGGCAGAGTGGCTGTTTAAGAGCGGCTTGCTCCAAAGCACCTCGATCCCGGGCAGGCATGCAAGCAAGGTCGCCGCGGCAGCAGAGGAGGCATATCGCATCAAGCCCGATATCATTTTCTGCATTCCCAAGCTCAAAAGCTTAGTTCGCATATTGGGGCCCAAGCACGGCACAGCCGCGTTTTTGAGGCTTGTGAAGCTCGAACGCGGTATTAAAAGCCTTTTAGGTAAATGAATAACATATTATGCCTCCTGCGCCGCACTGCGCCATGAGGCATTTTTATAGTGACAAACCGGGGCAAAATTGGTATAATGAAGCTGTAACAACTGCCGCAAAGCGGAAAGGAGCTGTCTATGAATAAGGAATGGTCGCTGGACATACTGTACAAGGGCTATGACACGCCCGAGTTCAAGAGGGATATGGCTGCAACGGAGGAGGCTGTCAAGCGCTTTAATGATGCGGTCGATAGGATAGGCGAAAAGCCCGCGGGCGAGACCCTTCGCGAGATGATAGGTCTTTTGGAGGAGCAGGGTAATCTCTTCTCCGATCTGTTTGAGTTCTGCTCGCTGAAGCAGAGCTGTAACACCAAGGACGCGGAAGCCGCCGCATGCATGGGTCAGCTCATGGGGCGCATGAGCTCCATGACAAAGGCGCGCACCAAGCTCAACAAATACATTGCCTCTATCGAGAATTTGGATGAAGTCATCGCCGCCGATCCTGTGCTCTTAGAGTACAGCTACATGCTGCATAACATTGTTGAGGACAACAAGCATCTTCTAAGCGAGGAAGCCGAGGAGATAATGGCGCTCTACGATATAAGCGGCGGTAATGCGTGGGGTGACCTGCAAAGCTCTTTAACCTCCTCTGTCACAGCGGATTTCAGGGGCGAGAGCGTCAATCTCTCGGCAATAAGGAACAAGGCGTACGATCCCGATCCCGCCGTCCGCAAGGAGGCTTACGAGGCGGAGCTCGCCTGCTATGATAAGATAAAGGAGCCTGTCGCGGCTGCGCTCAACAATATCAAGCTTCAGGTCATCAACGAGGCAAGGCTGAGGGGCTTCGAGTCCCCGCTCGCAAAGACTCTCTATGACGCACACATGAAGAAGGAGACGCTCGACGCTCTCATGGGCGCAATGGATGAGTATATGCCCATATTCCGTGAGTATTTAAGGGTCAAGGGAGAAGCGCTCGGTCATAAGAACGGCTGTCCGTGGTATGATATGTTCGCTCCCATGGGCGCAAATGATAAGACCTATACCACCGAGGAGGCAAGGGATTACCTTTTAAACACCTTCAAGGGCTTCGATATGGAGCTGCACGATATGGTAAAGCGGGCTTTTGACGAGGCTTGGATCGACTTCTATCCCCATGAGGGCAAGGTCGGCGGCGCCTTCTGCGCAGGCATCAAGACCCATAAGCAGAGCCGTGTGCTTACGAATTTCGACGGCAGCTTCAGCGACATAGTCACCCTCGCGCATGAATTGGGGCATGCCTTCCATAACCTCAATATCGAGGATCACAGACCTCTCAATGACGACTATTCCATGCCTGTGGCGGAGACCGCATCCACCTTCAACGAGCACGTTGTTATGGACGCCGCGATCGCGGGTGCAAAGGATCCCAAGGTCAAGCTTGCCCTTATTGAGAGCCAGCTTATGGACGTTACCCAGATAATCTGCGATATTTACAGCCGTTATCTGTTTGAGAGCGCGGTGTTTGCCAACCGCGAGGAGAGCTTTATGTTCCCCGATACCCTCTGCGAAATGATGCTTGACGCCCAGAAGAAGGCCTACGGCGATGGGCTCGATCATGACTGTCTGCACCCGTATATGTGGGTCTGCAAGGGACACTATTATTCAAGCGGTCTCTCCTTCTACAACTGGCCCTATGCCTTCGGCGGGCTTTTTGCAAGGGGTCTGTATGCCAAGTATCTCGCGGACGGTCCTGAGTTTGTAAAGAAATATAAGGAGCTGCTGCACGCTACCCCCGTTAAGACCGTCGAGGAGACCGCGCTTATCGCGGGCATCGACCTGACCTCTAAGGACTTCTGGCGCATGAGTCTCGCCTCCTATATAGAGAAGATAGAGGAGTTCAAGAGGCTGGTCGCGAGCTGCTGAGCTTATAGCCTCGCGCGACTTAAACGCCAACCTGCCGCTCCAAGTCGCGGCAGTTTGGCAGCCGCACAGCCCCGCGCGACTTCACCGCCCGCCCCACCGTTCAAAGAACGCGGGCGGGCGACTCCTCCGCGGGGCTTTTCCTTTCAAATTGCCGGAAAAAGTCCGGCAATATTTTTTTGCCGAAATACCTTGACAGGCGAGGTACTTTGCTATATAATACAAATGACAACAGGGAAGGGGTAATCAATATGCCGATTTCTTCGGATGAGATCCGCGGTCATACGGATACTATAATCCTCGCACGCCTAATGGAGGGAGACAGCTACGGCTATGAGATAGGCAAGGCGGTAAGGCAGCTTTCGGATGGGCTTTATGAGCTCAAGGAGGCGACGCTGTATACCGCATTCCGCCGACTTGAAGCCGATTGGCTCATAGAGTCCTATTGGGGCGACAGCGAGGGCGGCGCAAGGCGGCGCTATTACCGCATCACCGAAAAGGGGCGGCAGGCCTATTTTGCGGGCTTCGCAAGCTGGCGGGAGACAAAGCTGATTATAGATAAACTGTTGTATTCGGGGAGGAATACCGATCGTCTGCGACGCCGATATGGTGTGCCTTCTGCTCGACTATGGCGCCGATCCCTCAATGAAAGATAACGAAGGCGAGACCGCCGCCGATTGGGCGGAAAAATCATGGCGCGAGGATAATATCGAGGAGATAAAGGCTTTGCTAGGGAGATAAAACAGAATATAAAAGGGCTCGGGAGAATATCACCGAGCCCTCTTTGGCTTAATAGTTTACACCGCAAACTGGAACACGCAGAACCCGGCGTAGACGAGCAGAAGGACTATGCCTTGGAACCTTGAAAGCTTCTGCCGTATCAGCGCGGGCAGGGTCAAAAGAGCCATAACGAACAGCATTACGGGGATATCCACCACGAGGGAGGAGGGGACGCCCGAAATCAGCCTCGCCGCGGGCAGCTTGAAGGGCGCTATAGTTATCGCCATGCCGGAGACCAGCACGAGGTTGAAGATGTTGGCGCCTATGACGTTGCCGAGGGAGAGCGCGCCGTGCCCCTTTATAAGGGAGGTTATGGCGGTGACGAGCTCGGGGAGGCTGGTGCCGAGGGCGACTATGGTGAGGCCGATTACCGCCTCGGGCACTCCGCAGGCCTTGGCTATAAGCTTGCCGTTATCCACAAGGAAATTCGCGCCGAGAGCGATAAGCACCGCGCCGACGAGCAGAAGCAGCAGGCTCGTACCGACGGAAAGGCTCTTTTCGCTCACCTCTTCAACCTCGGCGGAGTCGGGATTTTTGAGAGCAGTGACGACCGAAACGACCATATATATGACGAACATGCACAAAAGTATTATACCGACGGGTCTTGTGAACTCCCGCGCAAAATACGCGACGCCGCAGTAAAAGCCCGCCGCGATGAAGAAGGAAATGACCGGCAGCACGAGCGTTTTGCGCTCGACCCTCGCGGGCTTTATCGCGACCGTGAGCGCGGCGATGAGCGCAGTGTTGCATATCACGGAGCCTATCGCGTTGCCGTAAGCGATGCCCGCCTCGGCGCCGGCGTTTTTAAGGCTCGCCGCCGCGTCGGTGGCTGATACCATGACCTCCGGCAGAGTGGTGCCGATGGAGACGACCGTTGCGCCTATCAAAAGCTCGGGAATACGGAACTTCTTGGCAATGCCCGTTGCGCCGTCAACAAACCAGTCGCCGCCCTTGATAAGAGCCGCAAGACCGATCACAAAGAGTATCACGGTTCCGACCATGCCGAATTTGGAATTGCCCCATTCGGAAATGAAGGATAGCATATTGACCTCCGACGTTCTCAAAAAATGCAAGCTGATTATATCAACATGCAAAACCGCTGTCAATCGTTATGCGTTTTTGCGGGAGCGAGCTCTCGTTTTTGCCGTGACTGCTTAGAAAACGGGGTGCGAAAGGGCCGTTTCCATACCCCGCCTGGGGAAAATATATGAAATTTGTATGTTCCGCATAAAACCCTTTTTACCTCTTGCAAAACATGTGTGCGGGGTATAAAATAAGACGTTAAAATACGCGGCGCAAGCCGGAACGGAGAAATCACATGAAGCTCGGAGTTATCGGGTTGCCCAATGTGGGCAAGAGCACCCTTTTCAACGCTATAACACAGGCGGGCGCGCAGGCCGCGAACTATCCCTTCTGCACCATAGAGCCCAACGTGGGCGTCGTCGCTGTGCCCGACGAGCGGTTGGACGTGCTTGCCAAAATGTACTCGCCCGAGAAATACACCCCCGCCGTTATCGAGTTTGTCGATATAGCGGGGCTCGTGCGCGGCGCTTACCGCGGCGAGGGCTTGGGCAACAAGTTCCTTTCCCATATCCGTGAGGTGGACGCCGTAGTTCACGTCGTGCGCTGCTTTGAGGATGACAATATAGTCCACGTGGACGGCTCCGTCGATCCCCTGCGCGATATGGAAACCATAAACATCGAGCTCATTTTCGCCGATCTCGACACGGTAGAGCGCAGGCTCGACAAGGCTAAAAAGTCCGCCAAATCCGGCGATAAAAAGTACCTTCATGAGATAGAGCTCTGCGAACGCATAAAAGCGCATCTCGAAGCGCAGCAGCCCGTCCGTTCTATGGAGATGACTGACGACGAGCGCGAGGAGGTGCGGCAGATGTTCCTGCTCACCACAAAGCCCGTTATATACGCCGCAAACATTGCCGAGGACGAGGTAGGAGCCGAGTCCGAAAACGTTAAAAAGGTCAAGGCGCAGGCTCGGAAGGAGGGCGCCGAAGTCATAGTAGTCTCCGCCAAGGTGGAAGAGGAGCTGGCTTCGCTCTCTCCCGAAGAAAAAGCGGAGTTTTTACAGGAGCTCGGCATAGGCGAAAGCGGTCTTGACAAGCTCGTCAAGGCGGGCTACCGTCTTTTAGGGCTTATAAGCTTCCTTACCGCGGGGTCCAAGGAGGTAAGAGCCTGGACTATCGAGCGCGGCACAAAGGCGCCGCAGGCGGCGGGCAAGATACATACCGACTTCGAGCGCGGCTTTATAAGAGCCGAGGTTGTGCATTACGACACCCTGATCGAAAACGGCACCATGCAGACCTGCAAGGAGAAGGGTCTGATACGATCCGAAGGCAAGGAATACGTCATGCAGGACGGCGATATTGTCGTGTTCAGGTTCAACGTATAAAGGAGATATGACAGCGGGGAAGCTTAAAGCCGCAAATAAGCTTTGCCTCGCGGCATTTATAATAATGCTCGTGCTCTTTGTGATGTTGGCATTGACCTCTATCTTCGTTCCGTCAACGAAAAGCGCTGCAAAGCCCATCTCTCCCATTTCGACCGGCTTTTCTACAAGCTGACAGAAAAGATCTTCCGCGCACCCTGACATATTGTTTTCAAGAAATCTCGATATCGTCGTGTGAGCGGCTTTACCGCAGTGCATAACGAAAGGCTTGAAGGGCTTGCCGAAGAGCACGGTATCACGCTCGGAAAGGCTATGCTCATCAATAAAGTCCTCGATTCGATACCGTATTACAGCTTTGACGGGCTCGAGTATCTCAACATAAACGAGCTCAATGCGTTGCTCGACCCGAAGCTCGCGGACGTGACCGTCGTCAGTCCGCCCGTCAAGGCATTCCGCGCAGAGCTCCGCGGCAGCTTGCGCAAACGCTGCCACGCCTGCCATAAGCTTGAATACAAGCTTCAACACTGTAAGCAGCCTCCATAAAGGGGCAAACGGCATTTTGAAAGCAATCCGTGCAACGCCGCCGTTTCAGTTAGAGGCTTCACCGAAAATATGGAGATAATAATCCTCAAGCGATGGGGCGACGGGAGCGGCTTCAGGCGCGGGCGCAGTATCGGAAAGTATCCGCAGGGAGACGCCGGCGTCGTCCTTCTGGATATTCGTAACGGTAAAGCGGGCTTGGAGCTCCTGCACCTCGTTTAGGGAGGCGGGCATGCGCCAAACCCTGCCGTCGATGCGGGAGATGAGCTCCGCAGGCGGAGCGTTATCGACAACGACTCCTTTTTTGAGCATTATGACGTCACGGGCGACGTATTCTATATCCGAAACCACGTGCGTTGCGATTATTACTATCTTATTAAATGCTATTTTCGATATGTAATTGCGCACGGCGATGCGCTGCTTGGGGTCGAGACCGGCCGTCGGCTCATCGAGGACGAGCACCGCGGGATCGCCCAGCACCGCCTGTGCAAGAGCAAGACGCTGCTTCATGCCGCCCGAGAAGGACGAGATGCGCCTGTCTGCAACGTCCGAAAGCTCTACGGCCGCCAGCACCTCGGGGATGGCGGTTCTCGCCTTGCTGCGCGGGACGCCCTTGAGCTCCGCTATGTACCAAAGGAAGCTCTCCGCGGAGAAGCTGCCGTACATACCGGGATATTGGGGCATGAAGCCGAGCTTTTCGCGAAAGCCGGCGCCCATCTTCAAAATATCCTCGCCGTCAAAAAGAATTCTTCCCGAATCGGCCCTGAGGTTATCCGTCAATATGTTCATGAGCGTCGATTTTCCCGCGCCGTTCGGGCCGAGGAGCGCGTAAACGCCCGGCTCCAGCACGGCCGAAAAGCCGACGAGCGCCTTTGTTTTTCCGTATGATTTACTTACTTTTTCAAATTCAAGCTTCATATTTATTTTACCGTCCTTGTAAACCTTCTGTATGAATAGGCTGTGCCGAAAGCCGTTACGGCAATAAGCGGCAGCATGCTGAGCCAAGCGCCCTGCCCGGCTTTTACAAACGCCGCGTGCCCCGAAACGAATGCCGAAAGATCCGCCGGCAGGAAAAATACGCCGAGCCTGCGCAGCGCAAACGAAACGAGCAGCCAGCCGACGGCGGGCGCGAGCACGGCGAACGGGCTTTCAAAAAGAGCGGAAAGCGCGTAGGTTATGAGCGCAATGCAGACCGCGGCGAGTATGCGCATTGCATAGGCTTCAATTAAATAAAGACCGATAGGCGTCGTTCCCATAGCGCGCAGC
Organism: uncultured Clostridia bacterium; assembly: GCA_937913075.1. Taxonomy (GTDB): domain Bacteria; phylum Bacillota; class Clostridia; order Christensenellales; family CAG-138; genus UBA3857. The sequence continues at coordinate 4,070 of CALEPU010000153.1, read as the reverse complement.
GCTTCAAGCGAGGCTGCGGGTACGGAAAGGCTGTCGAATATCCCGTCGCCGGAGAGCGCGTAAAGCTCGGCGGCGGAACAGACAACAGTCACGGCGCAGGCCGTTATGAGCACGAACGCAAGGCGGGTCAAGTATACCCTCCCGCGCCCCTTTTTGCCGGTGCGAAGGAGAGCAATAAATCCGCTCTCGCGCTCCTTAATAAAAGGACAGCAGGCAAGCAGCGCCGCCGCGAGCATCGGCAGTATGATCCTTTCCGCTCCGATGAGCTTATTGAGCCCGGTATCGTAGATAAGCTCCATATCGCGGCCGAGCTCCGATGAGGTATCGGTCAGGTAGTTGAGCTTCGCTTTGAACGCCGGCATGAGCCCCTCGCCCGTAAGACTGCTTATGTATTCTTGGAATATTTCGATGTATTCCGCATCGCTTATCTTTTGCTCCATGTAGAGCCTGTCGGCCTCGTCGATCCTTGCCCTTGCCGCGTTGATACGGTTCTGATCCTCGCTTATACGCTCCGTAAGCTCGTCTATCGAGAGCCCCGCATAGCCTTCGCAATAGGTGCGATAAAGCGCTTCGCTGGTGGTCTGCTTAACGGGAGCATTCCCGAGTATGTCGAAGACTCCGAGCGCTATGCAAAGGCAGACGGGGATGAGCACCGCGGGCGTGCGCAGGAGTTTAACGAATTCCCAAACGAAAAGCCCGTGCGGTCTTGCTTTTATATGCGGGAGCCTTATACTTGCGGGCAGACAGAGGAGCTTCTTGGCGCCCTCCCGCCTGCGCTCGGGCAGAAGCACTGCAAGCGCGGAAAACAGCGCCAAAAGCGCGAGCGCCGCAACCGTTACCAAGCTCTCCGGATGCGCTGCGCCGAAAAACCGCACCGAATAGAACCGCTCTAAAAGGTATCCCGTGCCGTAAGCGAAAACGTTCGCGTTCTTCACGAACACGTCAACGGCGTGATAGCGGACGGAAAACAGGGCAAATTCGACAACAGGAAACGCGGCGGAAACGAGCAGTATGGGAATGTAGCCGTTCAAAAGCTTTGCCGCAAGGCAAGTGCAGGCGGTCACGGCGGCAAGCATGAGGCAGCGGCGAAGGGTGAGCAGTATAAAGGCGTCAAGCAGCGTCAGCTCCTCGGCCGATCTGAAGAACGAGGACGCAGATTGCAGTATGAAGCCGCCGTTTTCAAGCCCGCCGAGTATGCGAAAGCATAGGTAGGAAACGCCCGCCGACCCAATGGTAAACAGCAGACAAAGCAGCATAGCGGCAAGCAGACGGCAAAGACCGACTGCCTGCCTTCCCCTTTTGGCGGCAGTTATAATGCTTGCCATGCCGATGCGCTTATCCTCATAAAAGGCTGCGGCGCCCAGCAGCACGGCAACGAAAAGCCCCGCAAAAAACGGCACGTTAAAGCACAAAAGCTCGTCCCAGCCGGAAACGTCGCCACTTTCAAAGGCTATCCGTTCGCGCGCGGAGGAGTATTTCTCTATAACCTCGGTATAGTATTCCACGCCATACCGACCGTTCGTCCTCGAAAGCACGGTTTTCGAGGCGTTCTCCGTATCGAGGGCGAATTCCGTATATGCCTCGCGCGCTTCATCGGCGTCTATCACGGCGCTCTTAACGTTTGCGGCGCCGCGCACGGCTGTGACCGCTATGACCGCGAGCAAAACGAGCATGGACGCGGCGACCGCTTTGTTTTTTATCAGCTTTTTGATCTCATAAAAGAACAGCATCTTAATCCTCGTTGAGCGTTACGCTCGATATAAAGGACTCCACCTCAAACCGGCTCCTTCTCGACATATCATACACTGTCGTTTCGCCGGTTTCAAGATTTATGCGGATGAAGTCCGGAAGGATATAGGTATCGGAATCCCCGCCCATCATACATTTCCCGGGGGAGGGAATTCGGTATTTTATCATGCCTATCAATACGTTTTCGTAGACCGCGGTCGTTATGAAATGGTATTCGCAGTCGATGGAATAATGCTTATACGATCCGTCCTTGTTCATTACGTAAAGCTCGTTATCATAGGTATAGCCATTGTGATCGGCGCCCGTGTAAGGATCCTTCCCGAGCTTAACGAACTCCGAGCCTCTGGTTTGGAAATAAAAATCGTCCTTGTATCTTACTGGGGCTGTCGTCGCGCTGTCCGTCGGAAAATCGAGCCTTATGCCATCCTCTATAATGTACAGCCCGCCTTCGCCCCAAGTGTTGGCAAATATGCCGTTCTGTTTAAGAGCCCATCCGATCGGGCTGAAGGGAGTGCCGTCGGGAAGCGAATCAAAGGCGTCCTCGGAAGAGCCGTCATAGAAGCAGCGGCGGTACCAGTAGTGTTCTCCGTCCTCATCCACGCTTGCGCCGTCGTCGCGGATATAGTAATCGTCAAGGAAATTTGCGCCGCCGGCACCGATCGCATATAGGGCGTTGTCGTCGATGAGCTTCGTGCTCCTTGCAGCGGGATCATAGGCGAAAAGGCTTACCTTCATGTTTTCAAAGCTATCGTCAGCCGCGCCCTCGGTCACAGCGGCAAAGAACAGAGTACTGCTGTTCTTGTAAAGAGTGGCGGTAGATTGGATATAGGGATAAGTGTATATCTCGTCTATGCGGTTGGCGTTGATATCAAAGTCGTAAAGCTTCTGGATGCTGCCGTCTTCGGTGCTTTTTTCCGCTACAAAATAGATATGTCCGTTAAGGTATTCGGCCGAATAGACCACGGTTTCGTCCTGATATCTATTGAAGAAGCAGGTATCGCTCCCCTCGCTGTGAGTGCAAAGCGGATCGGGGCAGGCGACGAGCACCTCTCCCGTAGCTATGTTTAATACCTTGGCGGGGGAAGACGAGCGCTGCAGCGGGGAATACCATGCAGCGTCGTCATAAATCAGCACAGGGGCGGCGGAAGCGGCAGGCTCCTCGGTAGGCTTCGCCGTTGCGTTGGCATCCGCAGTGAAGCTTGCTTCGGTTGTGACCGCTTCGGGAGTTTTATCGTTATGCTCCGACGCATTCCCTCTGCATCCTGCCAGAGAGAGCAGAATAAGCAATGCCGCAAGTACGGCTGATACGGTTTTAGTCATTACAAATTACCTCCTGTTAAATGTTGATGACGGGTCTCCTTCAGGCTGTTCGCCCTTGTATTAAGCCACGAGAGCCAATCTATTATATTTATGATATCATATATCGCTGTGAGCGTCAATAAATTTTTACAAATAATTTAAATTTTATTACCGAAATTATGAACAAATTTTTAAAGGCGGGACGGTCTTCGCGTTTAACGTCTGCCGCAGGGCACAAATATCGCAGGCGCCTTTGCTTTATCGCCGCTTCTCGTCCGTCAGGCGGGCGACAGGGTCAGCGCCGCCAAGCTTGTGCCGGTGTAGTAGTGGAGCAATATTTCCTCATAGGTGCTGCCCTGCTTTGCCATGCTGTTTGCGCCGTATTGGCTCATGCCCACGCCGTGACCGTAGCCTATACAGGTGAAGCGCACGGCGTTCTCCGCAAGCTCAACGGTGAACTCGGTGCTGGCAAGCCCGAGCGCGGTGCGCATTTGCTGTCCGGTTATCACCGTCTCGCCTATCTGCACAAGCTGCACGCGCCCGCTGTCCGTCCTGCCCCAAACGCATATATCGCCCTCCTTAAAGGGCGTGACAAGGTGCGCGTCGGGGAATTCGGCGTTGAGCTTTTGGGCAAGCTCGTCTTGCGTAAACTCGCGCAGGGATACAGCCTGCGACTCGCCCTCTAAGCTTTCTACCGAAACGAGGTAGGGCAGCGCCATTGCAAACACCGCCTCGCAGTTTTCGGTGGCTTCGCCCGCCGAGGCGTGATAAAGCGCGCTGATAAGCCGCCCCTCAAACAGCACGACCATGCCGCGAGTTGCGTTTACCGCATCGCGTATCTTTTTTATATTTGCCTCGTATGCGCTCCCCCAGGCGGCGTGAAGCTCTGCGTCGGTCTTATAAGCCTGACAGCAGGCTGGGTCGTCGCAGACGACGGAGCCCGAGCAGCCGTGAGTGCATTTTGCGCCGCCCTCCATGTGCAGTGCGGCAAAGGTGCGCGCAGCTACCGCCTGGGCCATCAG
>CALEPU010000152.1 GCA_937913075.1 uncultured Clostridia bacterium | reverse complement strand
CTACACTCTTTCCCTACACGACGCTCTTCCGATCTGCACGTACAGGCCGGTGGTCACGTCAGGGTCGGCGCCGCCATCCTTGCGCACCGCACAGCGCACTGCTGCCACTCGGGCAGAGCATAAAAGGTCTCGTCCTCCATGCCCGTCAGGGTAAAGAGAGACTTTCTGGCGCCGACCGTCTCGGGCATCTCATCGTATTTTCCGATGGCAATAAGGCAAACGATTTTTTCGCCCTGACGAAGCTTGACGGACGCCTTTGCGACGGAATGATTGTATGAGGCTCCGAGCCAGCAGGTGCCGAGCCCCATTGCCTCACATTCAAGCAGGAAGGCTTCGCCTACAAAGCCTGCCATGTACTTGTTCTTGCCGCGCAGTATAACGGCGGCAAATGCCTCTGTGCCGGTGATGACCTTTTTGAGCAGAGGATCGAATATCCCGGGGCGCTTCCCGACGTATATCCTTGCCTCTTCGGTGCTGACCATTTGTGCCGCCTGACGAAGAGTGCGCAGTACGGGTATCTCGGGAGTGCCGCTGAAGCTGCGAATGGATACTCGCCTTTGAGCGGCCTTGTACCATTTTTCCATAATGTTGTCATCCGTGATCGCTTCTCTTGCCGCGTTAGCGCTTGTATGCTCGTTCTGCTCTGCAAGCTCGGCAATAGCTTCCTCTGCGCTTGCTTTCGCTTCGCCAGAGGCAGTATCGACTGTTTCGGCTGCGGCGATGAGCTCTTCCGCGGCTTCATCAGCGGATTTAATGGTCTCGGCAACCGCATCCTCGATCTTATCCTCAACCTCGGAAACGGCCTCGTTCAAGGTCTCGGCTGCGGTCTCTTCTGCCCTTTTATTGGTCTTTCTGTGTTTCTTGCTCATTTTGCACTCCCCCATTACTTTGAATTATATATTACATTGCGAAAGAACTTCTTTAAGATATTGTCCTGTATAACTCTTTTCACACTGAGCAACCTGCTCGGGAGTACCGCAGGCTACAACGGTGCCTCCCCTATCGCCGCCCTCGGGACCGAGGTCGATTATGTAATCGGCGGTCTTTATAACGTCAAGGTTGTGCTCAATTACGAGCACGGTGCTTCCGCCGTCGCAGAGCCTTTGCAGTATTTGCAGCAGCTTTTCAACGTCTGCGACGTGCAGACCCGTTGTGGGCTCGTCAAGCACATAGAGCGTCCTGCCTGTGTTTTTGCGAGCAAGCTCTGTCGCAAGCTTTACCCTCTGCGCCTCGCCGCCTGAGAGCGTAGTCGAAGGCTGACCGAGCTTTATATAGCCCAAGCCGACGTCGCACAGCGTTTTGAGCTTTGACGCTATCTTTGGCAACGGCTTGAAAAACTCGTATGCCGCTTCTGCCGTCATATCGAGCACATCCGCAATGGTCTTGCCCTTATAGCGGACTTCGAGCGTTTCCCGATTATACCGCGCCCCCTTGCAGACCTCGCAGGGCACATACACATCCGGCAGAAAGTGCATTTCAATCTTCAAAATGCCGTCGCCCTTGCAGGCTTCACAGCGTCCGCCCTTCACATTGAAGCT
>CALEPU010000151.1 GCA_937913075.1 uncultured Clostridia bacterium | reverse complement strand
AGAGCTCGAATTCGGAACTGCCGGCCTTAGAGGAGTGATCGGCGTCGGTACTAACCGCATGAACCGATACGTCGTCCGACGTGCCTCCGCAGGTCTCGCTCTTGCGATTGAGCAGCTTGAAGGCTCAGCCGCAAAGGAGCGTGGAATCGCTATCGCTTACGACAGCCGCAATATGTCCGACGTTTTCGCAATGGAAACGGCTCTCACGCTCTGTTCCTACGGCATAAAGTGCTACCTTTACAGCAGCCTTCGCAGTGTACCTCAGCTTTCTTTCACTGTACGGTATCTTGGCTGCATCGCGGGAGTTGTGATAACCGCCAGCCACAACCCTCCCGAGTATAACGGCTATAAGGTATATTGGGAGGACGGCGGGCAGTGTGCGCCTGACAGGGCTTCCGCGATTCTCGATAATATCCGTAGAGTGGACTATTTCGACGTTGAGCCTATGGAATACTCGACTGCGCTTTCAAGCGGGCTTCTGACCGTTATCGGAACGGAGATCGACGAGCAGTATTATGCGCTTGCGAAAACGCTGCTGCTCCATCCCGACGTTCTCGATGCTCACGGCGGTGAGTTGAAGGTCGTCTATACCCCTCTGCACGGCAGCGGCAATGTGCCTGTAAGGGCAGTGCTGCAAAGGGTAGGCATTACAAACGTCAGCGTTGTTCCCGAACAGGAGCTCCCCGACGGCAGCTTCCCCACCGTAAAAGCGCCAAACCCCGAGGATAAGAACGCCTTTGCACTTGCAATCAAGCTTGCAGACGAAGTTGGTGCAGACCTAATACTCGCTACCGATCCCGACAGCGACCGCCTCGGTGCAGCCATACGCAAGCCCGACGGCAGCTTTATGCTGCTGACCGGTAACCAGACAGGTGCGCTATTATGCCGCTATAAACTCGCCTCGATGGCGGAGAGCGGCACCTTGCCCTATAACGGACTCGTTGTCAAGTCCTTTGTCTCAACAAGGCTTGCGGACGCGATATGCGCCAAATACGGCGTTGAGATCAAGGACGTTCTGACAGGCTTCCGCTTTATATCCGAATGGATCGAGCATTGCGAGAAGACCGGCGAATACAATTTCCTCTTTGGCTTTGAGGAAAGCTACGGCAGTCTTGCCGGTACTTTTGCCAGGGATAAGGATGCTATCTGTGCTTCAATGATGCTATGTGAGGCGGCGGTGTACTACGGAACCATGGGCAAGAGCCTTTACGGGGTGCTTCGGGATATTTACAACGAGTACGGCTATTATGACGAGCATGTTAAGTCCTATACTCTTTCGGGCAAAGAAGGCATGGCGAAAATTGCAAACGCCATGAGCTTGCTTGCCGCCGAGCCCTTCGATAATATCGCAGGAGTGCCAGTCGAGGTATATGAGGATCATAACGCTCAGCTTAAATATAACAGGATAAACGGAACCGAGGAACCGACAGGTCTTCCCAAGTCGAACGCGCTGCGCTATATCCTCTCTCAAGGCGCGTGGGTAACAATTCGTCCAAGCGGAACCGAGCCAAAGCTGAAGCTCTACATTGGAGCTGTCGGCAATACCGAAAACGCATGCCACGAGCAGGCCGAGAAGCTGCTATCATTTATGGGAGATAAGCTGAAAGAGCTCCTCGATTAACCGTAACGCAATGATAATCCGCGCAAAAAAGCATCCGTCCGCCAAACCGGCAGCGGATGCTGTTAATTTGCTGTTGATCAGACGGCAAGCAGCGGAGAGTTCAGACCCAGCACCTTAGTCCTTTCAAGGTGAGTGCGAAGGAGCGCGCAGGCAAACTCAACGTCCTTATTACGGCATGCTTCAAGCAGCCGTGTATGCTCCTCAACAGTCTGGGTATAGTTCTCGGAGGGGGTATAGTACGGGCGAATATACCTGTCGACATTGGCATGTATCTGCTCAATAAGCTGTACCATGAAGGGGTTATTTGCCGCCTCGTAAAGAGCAAAATGGAATTTGAGGTTAAGATCCTCAAGCTTATTGGGATCGTTCTCCTCGGCAGCCTCAGTCAGCACAGCCTGTGCTTTTTCAAGGCACTCCTCTGTCATGTGAGGAACGGCGGCGCGGATAGCGCCAAGCTCGAGCACTATGCGGGTATCCATTGCGTTCCCAAGCTCTTCCTTGGTAAGCTTGGTGACGACAGCGCCACGATTGGGATAGATCCTGACAAGACCCTGTGCATCAAGCTGACGGAAAGCCTCTCTAACAGGAATATGGCTTACGGATAGCTGCGCCGATATCTCGTCCTGACGAAGAGGCATGCCGCCGGGCAATACCCCGCGAATGATGGCAGTACGGATTACCTGGAACACCCAATCCCTTGCCGCCATGGATTTCTGCTGCATTTCTTCTGCAATGTCTTTTAGCTGTGTACTCATAAGTTACAATTTCTCGCTTCCTTAAAAAGTAATACGGGCATTGTAGGACGTCTGCCCTAACTGAATATATTATAAGCGATATCTTTTCCGTTGTCAATACGACAAAAATATTAATTTTTCGCAGTCATATATTGATCGGTCCGCTCATTTATAAGGCAAACACCCGCCGCAGAATATAGCACAGGGCATGGGCTTAATATAATCAATACCTGATGCTCATCAGGATAGCCTGTACGTCAACGTCGTCAACGGTGATCTTGTCGCCTTCGTGATAGATCGTGACTTCGGCATGAGAGCCGTCGGCATACTCGGTCCAAAGGATTATGCAGTCGCTTATAAAATGTCCGGAAAAGCCGATCCACTCCTGCCCGTTGACGGTGATGGACTTCTCCTCAACGTTGTCGTAAAACATGGAGCTCAGTTCATAGAAGGTCTCATCGGCGGGAGTAAATTCAACAAGGATATACGGCTTGGAGTATACGCCTGTTTCGGAGTTGATGTTCTTACCCTTTGCGATGTATGCCTGATAGGGGTTATAAGCTGTATCGTAATCGTTGAAGGTATCGGAAACGGCAACACCGCTCCAGCCATCGGGTACAAGTACGGTGAATTTACCGGCTTCAAAGGTTGTGCCGGTAACGTCTGCGGGCGTGCTCCATGCAGGAGACTTAGCAGCACAGGCAGCAAATATAAAGACCATTGCAGCTATAAGAATTAGTGCGGATAAAAGCTTTATGTTTTTCATGTTGTCCCTCCCGATTGTGTATTGCATCCGTTTAATATATTAATTATAACACCGTATTCACTGTTTATCAAGCAAACAAGCGACACAGGTTTTGACACTGCATAAGTATTGCTGTCGAATTTGCTTGAATATGCCGTATTGTTGAGGTATAATAACTTGAGTTAAATTCGGGAGGTAATCATGCGTTCCGACGACACAAGATATAAGGCATATATCGACATATTAAAAGAAGAGCTCGTCCCCGCCATGGGCTGCACTGAGCCTATCGCTATTGCCTTTGCGGCAGCGAAGGCAAGGTCTGTTTTGGGTGCTCTGCCTGACAGGGTCGAGATCTCCGTCAGCGGAAACATCATCAAAAACGTCAAGTCGGTCGTAGTGCCCAACACCTGCGGTCTTAAAGGTATCGAGGCTGCTGCAGCCGCAGGCATTACCGTTGGCGAGGCCGACCGCGTGCTTGAAGTGCTCGCAAACGTATCCGAGGCCGACAAACCCAAGATAAAGAATTTTATGCGGAGTGTGCCGATGATCGTTCGCCCCTCATCTGCCGCGGAGGTCATTTTCGATATTGACATCACTCTGCATGCAGGCACGGATTATTCTCGTCTGCGTATAAAGGATTACCATACTAACGTAGTTCTTATTCAAAAGAATGGCGAAACGCTGTTTGAGGCTCCTGAAATAGAGCTTTCCTCACAAGGTTTGACCGACAGGGGCGTTTTGACGATAAAGGATATAGTCGATTTTGCAGATACGGTCGAGCTTGACGATGTGCGCGAGGTTTTAGAGCGTCAGATCTCCTATAACACCGCGATAGCAAACGAGGGAATTCGCGGCAACTGGGGTGCAAGGGTCGGCAGGGTACTGCTTGACACGTACGGATATGACGTCAAGATCAGGGCAAAAGCCATGGCGGCAGCAGGCTCGGACGCGAGGATGAGCGGCTGCGAGATGCCCGTTATAATAGTATCGGGCAGCGGCAATCAGGGCATGGCGGCTTCACTTCCCGTTATAGTTTACGCAAGGGAATACGACGTCGGCGAGGACAAGCTTCTGCGCGCGCTCTGCGTTTCAAACCTTGTTACTATACATCAGAAGACATGGATAGGAAGGCTATCCGCGTTCTGCGGAGCCGTAAACGCGGGCTGCGGCGCAGGCGCCGGCATAGCATATCTTCTCGGCGGAGATTATGACGTTGTGGCACATACGCTTGTTAATGCACTGGCTGTCGTCAGCGGCATAGTATGCGACGGCGCAAAGCCGAGCTGTGCTGCGAAGATCGCTTCCGCCGTCGACGCCGGGATACTCGGCTATCAGATGTACGTTCGCGGTCTTGAATTTCAGGGCGGCGACGGAATTATTTCAAAGGGCGTCGAAGCTACAATCGCAAACATAGGTAAGCTCGGCAAGGACGGAATGCGTGAGACCGACCGTGAAATATTAAGAATAATGCTTGCTAACGGCAGCAATCAGGAGTGAGGTATTTATATGGCTGAGATTTTAAAGGGAAACGCAGTTACTGCTGCGATAAACGACAGAACAGCTTCGGCAGTTGAGGAACTGAAAGCTCGCGGGGTCTCCCCCACGCTCTGCATCGTCCGAGTTGGCGAGAGACCGGACGATCTCTCGTATGAGAACGGTGCAGTCAAAAGGGCTGTTGCTGTGGGCGTCGAAGTCGTCAAGCGTGCTTTCCCCGTTGACGTTTCCGAGGATGAGCTGATACAAGCGATAAATGAGATCAATACCGACTGCTCAATTCACGGCGTACTCATGTTCAAGCCGCTGCCAAAGCATATATACGAAGCAAGAGTGTGCAATGCACTTTCTCCCGAAAAGGATATGGACGGTATCACCGATTTGAGCATGGCAGGCGTTTACGCGCAGAAGCCTTTGGGGTACTCTCCTTGTACAGCACAGGCGGTCATAGAGCTCTTGGACTATTATGGCATTGATTTAACAGGCAAGAACGTGACGGTTATCGGAAGGAGCCTTGTTATCGGTAAGCCGGTTTCAATGATGCTGATCAAGAAAAATGCCACGGTCACCGTCTGCCACACGAAGACTCGGTATCTTCCCGCCGTCTGCCGCAGAGCCGATATACTCGTTGCCGCAGCCGGCAAAGCAGGAATGGTCAACTCCGACTTTGTTCACGAGGGACAGACTGTTATCGACGTCGGCATCAACTGGAGCGAGGAGAAGCAGAAGATAGTCGGAGACGTCGATTTCGATTCCGTCTCTCCCATCGTCTCCGCAATTACTCCTGTTCCGGGTGGCGTAGGCGGCGTAACTACAAGCGTGCTGATGAGCCACGTTGTTGAGGCTGCTAAGAAATATGCTGATTAATATTACCGTTCCATTTTAACCTGCTTCTCCCACCGGTATTGGATTATCACCGGTGCTTGGATTT
>CALEPU010000150.1 GCA_937913075.1 uncultured Clostridia bacterium | reverse complement strand
TTACCGAGGTGCTTCAAGGCAGAACGAGCTTTATAGTCGCCCACAGGCTTTCGACAATAAGATCCGCCGACAGGATACTTGTCATAAAGGACGGCAAGATCGTAGAGTCCGGCACCCACAGGGAGCTTTTGAGCCTGCACGGCTACTATTACGACCTCTACACCACGCAGTTCAGGAGCGATACCTTGCAGGATATCCTAAAATAATGCCCGCAAAAAAGTTCTCCCCACACCTATTTACTAATACCCGAATGTGTATTATAATTAGGGTGTGGGGCTTTTTGCCTGGGAGTAACCGGCCCCGCATCACGCGGCGGGCTTGCCCGCTTGCTGCTCTATATTTTAAAAAGGGGCATTAAATTATGAAAAAAAGGCTGTTTGGATTTATCGCGTTTGCGCTCTGCGCCCTGCTTCTGCTCGTCGCGGTCGGCGCTTCCGCATCCGATTTCGGCGATTTTTCCGGAGGCTCGGATTACGGCTATGACTCGGGCGATACCGATTTCGGCGGCTCGTCCTACGATTGGGGCGATGATGACGATAACGGCGGCTACTACTATTACGGCGGCACAGGCGCCGGCGAGGCTTATAACTGCACGAGCACCGATATGCTCATAGTTTTAATAATCGTCGCCGTGATACTGTTCTTCATCTGGTACAGGAGCCGCAATACGCAGACGCCCGTCACCACCTCCGTCAAGCGCACGGACGACTCGGAGCTCACCTCCATGAAGAATTACACGGCGAGCGTCGATCCGCAGTTCAGCATAGTCAATATGCAGAAGAAGCTTGCAAACCTTTACGTGCAGCTTCAGAATTGCTGGTCGCAGATGGACATAACGTCCCTGCGTCCTTACCTCACCGACGAGCTCTATACCCAGTCGGAGAGGCAGCTCAACGAGCTTAAACAGAACGAGCAGACCCCGCATGTGGAGCGCATCGCGGTGCTCGGCACCGATATCCGCGGTTATTTCCGGCGCGACGGCATGGATCATCTTATTGTTGAGATGAGCACGAGGATCAACACCTACGTCACCGACAACAACACCGGCAACGTCGTTAGGGGCGATAGGGACAGCGAGAAGTTTATGACCTACGAGTGGGATCTTGTGCGTCCTACCGGCACCAAGACCGAGGAGGCGGGCGAGATGCAGGTCGTCAACTGCCCGAATTGCGGCGCTCCGGTCTCAATTAACGCAACTGCCAAGTGCCCGTTCTGCGACTCCGTTATTACCGTCAACGCCAAGGATTGGGTGCTCGCCTCGATAAAGGGGCTCAGTCAGAAATCGAATTATTAAGTGAGAGTTTAAAATATCCCCTCCTGTGCTCAGGAGGGGATACAGACCGCTGACAAACCCTTTTTGCACGCAAGTATACAACCTTCCCCTACCGAGG
>CALEPU010000149.1 GCA_937913075.1 uncultured Clostridia bacterium | reverse complement strand
GAAACGCTCCTCGGCCCGCCTGCTGGATAAGGTAGTAGGCGGCGACTGATAAAAAAGTTTCCCTTGTTTTGCCCCACAAGGGCAAAAACAAGGGAAAACGGAGCTTTTTATGGTAGCAGACCTGCGGGAAATGCAGGAAAATCAATGGGTTTCAGAGATTCAGATAGACAAACTTGAATTTGCGGAGGTGCTTGAGGACTGCACCCCGACAGAGATTGAGTCGATTCTCAAAATCGTCAAGGAAGTCAAGAAGTCCATGCATTCACCAAAAGGTAATAACGATTATTGACAGGTCAGGACATGTATGACCTGTCAATTCATTTTAAGGGCACTAAATTTCCTCACAACGGTTGACTTTTTACTCGTTATCGGCTATAATACGATTGCATACGATATTAGCCGGAGGGCGTTTTTATGAGTTATATTGAAAGAACCCTGGAAAAGAAAATACTGCAGGTCAGCCGCGAATATAGCTGCCTGCTTTTGGTCGGCCCGCGTCAAGTGGGAAAGACTACTATGCTGGAGCACCTGATGGAAGGCACAACGCGCACAAAGGTCACGCTGGATGATGTGGAAGATCGTAAGCTTGCCAAGACCGATCCTGCGTTGTTTCTGGAACTGCACCCCGCACCTGTACTCATTGATGAAGTGCAATATGCGCCGGAACTGTTTTCTTATATCAAAATTAAGGTGGACAACGGCGCAGTGCCGGGTTCCTATTGGCTGACCGGTTCGCAGTCATTTCGCTTGATGGAGTTGGCGCAGGAATCGTTAGCGGGAAGAACAGCAATTCTTCATATGTCTGCACTATCTCAGACAGAGTTGTACGGCGACGGAGAAACTTCACCTTTTTCGTTAGAATTGACTGCGCTTCAAAAGCGCAAGGAACATCTTGCTTCTGCAAATGTTCATGAGATGTACAAGCGAATCTGGAGCGGAGCTATGCCCGGTCATAGGAGTGGGAAGTTTACGGATCGAGATGTTTTCTATAGCTCCTATATCCAGAGCTATATTGATCGGGATGTCTCGGACATGATTCCCGGTGTAGATAAACTTCTCTACGCCGACTTTATCCGTGCCGCCGCTTGTCGAGCAGGACAAATGCTGAACATCCACGATATCGCAGCAGACGTTGGCGTCAGCGACGACACGGCGAAACGGTGGCTTCAGGTTATGGAGAAATCCGAAGTAATCTTTTATCTCCGTCCGTTTTCCAATAATCTGCTGAAGAGGACAATTAAAACACCGAAGATGTATTTCTTCGACACGGGACTTGTTGCGTATCTCACACGCTATTCCAGCCCGGAGATTCTCATGAACGGAGCGATCAACGGAGCTGTTCTGGAGAATTACACGGTTGCCGAGATTATCAAGACTTACCATAACAGTGCAAAAGATTGCCTTCTTCATTACTATCGTGACAAGGACTCCAATGAGATCGATCTTGTCATTGAGAGCGATGGTGAGTTGCATCCACTTGAGATCAAGAAAACAGCCAATCCGGGAACAGAACTGGTCAGTGCCTTTAGAATTCTCGATAAGGCGTCTGTTCCTCGCGGCGTCGGAGCAATTCTGTGTATGCGCCAGGAGCTTTCTGCTATTGACCGCAAGGCGTATGTTGTTCCGATCTGGATGATTTGAAAAACTGTGGTGATATGGCAATGCAAACAGGTCAGATTTGATGTCTGACCTGTTCTTTTTTTTGCGTTTCATTAACCGAGAGTTATGGACTTGACTCTCGGTTTATTCTTTTTCTCCGGTTTAGCCGATAAAATGTGCTTATCCCGATATCAACCGGAGGTGCATCACCATGCCCGAAGAATTGGAAGTCTTCAAAAAACTTGCCGAAGCCGAAGTGACTCCTGATTTCTCAGTTCCCTTTACAGGGAACTATGAGACAGATCAGCAGATTGTCGACCATAAGGCTTGGTTAAAAACAATCCGGCACGAGCAACCGAGCCCGAGGCGCCACTACCGTGTCGGTATCTATATTCGCTACTTCAATCAGACGAAACACGATAATTATCTGGAATACCACATCCGACAATACCAGGATACGATGGCGCTTTGTCCGAATTGGGAGTTAGTCGATTTCTACATTGACGAAGGCTCCACTGCTCCGAACATGGAGAGCGCCAAAGAGTGGTGTCGGCTGCTGAGTGATTGCTTCGCCGGTAAGGTGGACTTGATCATCACGCAAAAGGTATCCAATGTCTCAAAGAAGCACTACGAGATCACAGTTTGCTTGCTGCTCTTGAAAAGCCGGTCGGGATTTACTTCGTTTCTGAAAACATCTTCACGCTTGCTTCCTACTACCAGCATGACAATCACGATAAGGAGTTTTATGAGATCCTTTACTTCTTTGCTGTCCAGCTTGGTGATGCCGATGAGGAACTGATCGTATTCGAGGGTATCAAAGCTCTCCATACGCTTGCCGAGATAGTTCAGTTCATCCAGATTGGCAAAGCGGTCTTTCAACATGGAGAATTCCTCCGGCCAGTAGACCTCCGTCACAAGGGCGGACTGTGCGGCGTCCCTTCCTTCGACAGCGTGAATCTCACCAAGCTTTGCAAACAGCTCGCTCTCGCTGATCGGGAAGCGAATGTCGATCTCGTGATCGTCGTGCCTGATTCTGATTTTGATCATGGTGTTCATTCCTTTCGTAGAAAATAAAAAAGGCTGACTTCATAGAATTACTTCTACAAAGTCAGCCCATGGATTACGGTGTTATTAAGTTAAGTGTTTTCGTCATTTTGAAATGTGAGCGTTGGGCCCTCAAGGTGAGCAAAAGGCCCCCGATAAACTTCCAACTGAACTGAATAATATTCCTCCTCCACCTCTTGCATAGAGCATAGCATCCAAGATGAAATAATGTAAACAACAAGGGCTACGCCTGCGCTGACGCGCATTGTTGACATTATTCCTCTTGCCTGCTGTAGTAGTTTTTAAGAGGTTTGAGGAATGATTTGCGCATAAAAATGCGTTGTTCATCGTTTGTTCACTAGAGACCTTTTGCAAGACTTTTATTTTGCCCTAAACATTAAGTTAAGTGAGATATGCCCAAAAATGTAGGGCGAACCTCTTTTCTGAACAAGTGGGGAGGTCATCCCTACATTTTAGGGAAGACCTCTTAGAAAAAATTTTTTCAGCGAAAACGAAAAAAGGCGGCTTTCGGGAGAATTATTCTCTCAAAAGCCGCCTAAAAACGCTGGGGTCGGTAGTTCAAGTCCTCTCAACAAAGAAAAATATCTTTTTGTTTGCACTTGAAAATCGGGGCACGAAAAAGCCCAGAAACCGTTGTGGTTTCTGGGTTTTCCGGTGCAATATCTTTTTTGGTTGCACAACATGGCTGCGGAACTAGGATTCGAACCTAGACAATACGAGTCAGAGTCGTAGGTGCTACCATTACACAATTCCGCAATGCTCCCGGAGTGCCGTTCACCCCACATATAACACCCGCTCTCTCAAGCAGGTATGGAGCGCGCGATAAAGCCCACGAGCAGTACCGACAACACTCACTTTATAAATGTGAGGGTTTATACACGGGGTGTGACGCACACCTCAGGAAAAATGGTGGGGTTAGTTGGGATCGAACCAATGACCTCCACGATGTCAACGTGGCGCTCTAACCAGCTGAGCTATAACCCCGAGCTGCGCTTTTTTCAAGCGCATGTTTTATTATACACATTCCGCGGCAAAATGCAAGCCCTTTTTGAAAAATATTTTGTGCGGGTCTGCGTTTGCCTGTTTTATCAAGCCTTAACGGTGTATTCGCTCACGGCAAGCACGGTCTCGCCGTCTATTTGCAGAGCAGTTGGTCTGTCAAACTCCACCTTGACCTCATGCCCTGTAAGCACGTCGCACATGGAGGTATGCTTAACGTGTCCGCCGCTGAAGATCTGCGGGAAAATCATTAAAGCGCGCAGCTTGCCTATGCCGTGGTAGACCATGACGGACACCTTGCCGGATGAATCGAGCCTATCCTGTGCGGGCGTAGGCATCATGCCGCCGCCGAAGAACCTTCCCTTCATGGTGGGCGCGAGCCAGACCTTATTATAAGTGCGGGTCTTGCCGTCCACTGTGACCTTTGCGTTGACGGGCTTGAAATGGAACAGCAGCCCCTTTATCGCTATCGAGGTATAATTTATCGGCTTGCTGCTCTTTTTTTTGAGCTCATCCGCGACCTCGCAGCAATAGCCGTCGATGCCGTAGCCTATGCCGTTGATGAACAGCGCGCTGATATTCTTGACGTTGACCCTCGGCAAGCCTGTAAGATACTTGCCCACGGGTATTATGCCGTCTGCCGCAGTCTTGCCGATATCGCGCAGGAAGTCGTTGCCCGTACCTGCGGCGAAGTAATAGACCTCACGGCCTATGGGCTCTTGACCCATATCGTTTGCAAAGCGGCTCAGAGTGCCGTCGCCGCCGCAGACGACGAGCTCGTCCTCCCCGTTGAGCGAAGCGACAAACGCGCGCATATCGTCTATCTTTGTAATATCGTGACCTATCGCCTCGGCGCCGCCGGGCAGCAGCCCCTTAACGGTTTTAAATGCCGCCTCGCCCACGCCGTTATTGGCGAGCGGGTTATAAAGCACATGAAATCTGCTCATGTAATGCCTCCGAAGCTTTACCGCGAGAGCCGCGGCGAGTTATTTCCCGGGAAATATTATAGGAGATTTTTGTCGATTTGGCAAGCGCGAAATGAGACCTGCCATCGTCAAATCGAAAGGTGTATTTCTAAAATTAGTACTAATCCCAATTCAAGATAATGCTTGTAATATAAACAATCAATATAAGCCCTTGTTGAAGATATTGCATATGCGAAAAGGCTCCCTTGCATATAAAAGTGCAAAGCAAGTGCCACCGCAGTTTCCTGCAACTAAGCTGCTACACCTGGACAACAGTATCATGGAAGACAGGTATTCAAGTGATTTTTGGTAATTATCATTTTCTCTATCAAAGTGGATGCTACCTATCAGCGTGCCCGGAATATACTTTTTATCATAGTAAACCCTCTCGTTGCTTAGAACTTTTTCGGTTCCAAATTCCAACGCAAATGCGTTGAAATACGTTTCGTCTTCGGTAGCAACATATATCGCTCGATATTGATTATTCTCGAGCACTTCTCGGGCTTTCATAAGCACGTCGTTTAATTCAGGCTGAATCGGATGGCCCTTCGGCTTTGTGGAAGTATAATCAGTTCCTCTTACAAGTACTCCCAGCACATTGTCTAAATCTCCCAGAGCGGTATTTTCAGAATCAACATATTTTTGAGTTGTATCGTTTAGCTTAACAAATGTATGATAAATAAAGTGCCATTGATCATGCCATTCTCCCGTCTGCGAAAATAACCATCCAGGAGAATAACTCACTTGAACCTTTTTCATGGTCTTACTTGCCCTTATCTTTAAATCCTTAGTGTATTGTTCCAAAGGCTGTTTAAAAAACCACCACCATGAAAAATTGCATTCCGCGTCCTCGTTGATCTGAATAATGGGTACATACCCGAGGTATAAAGAATAAATCACTAAACTCAATAAGTTGTTCAGAATTGCAATATTGAAATACGAACCTGACCATTGCATCTTATTAATGTACATTACCTTCCCGCGCTTAACTAATCTGCGAGCAATTTTGTCGTAGTTCAGCATAAGTTTACTAACAAATCGCGTTAATGCAATTTTTTGTGCTTCATCTGCGCCAATTATTCTTGAAAACAAAGGAAGTAGCTGTCGGCTGAATTGAGTCGGCAAAACATAGAGAAATCGTCTTGTTATATCTTTAATTAGTTTTTTCATATGATGTCCCCTCTGTCCAACCGCAATATTTATATACAGTGTCGTATAGTGCCCATTTTATCAACAACGTTATGCCCGATGATAAATGTTAATGGCGTGATTATCATCCTTGATCAAAAGCCCTTTATCTCATTAATAAGCTCAGCAAACGAGCCTAATGTCGGGTATCCGGCAAGCGCCGTGTTATACCCGCGGACGCCCAGCGCGTCGCCGTTGAGCCTTATGAAGCCCTGATAGGGGTTGACGGCAAAATGCAGCTCGCTCTTAGCGTCGGCACTGCGCAGCAGGAAGAATACGTACTCCTGCCCTGCCTTGGGCATATCAGGGGAAGCATCGAATGAGACTGCCGCGAGATCGGTAGCGTTTATCACGCTCTGCGCATGGGTGGGCGCAAGCGCCACGGTGAGCTTATCGCCGTAGGAGTATATGCCGCCAAAGCTGTTCTCGACCTTTAAAGTGACGAAGGTCTGCTCTATTGTGCTCGTAACGCTCTCTCCGCGCTCCTCGGAGCGGCAGAGCATGGGCGTGGGAGAAGTCACGGCAGTCACACGGCAGATCACAATATCGTCGCAGGCGGAGATAAGCTCCTCCGCATTGTTATAATAATAGCTCTGCGCAGGCACCCATATAACGCTGCGCTGCTCTTCAAGATCGGCAATTATCGAAGAAAGGCTGTACTCAGTGCCGCCGAGCTCGGCAACGCCGTCGCGCACGGGTATCAGCCCCTCCGTAACGGAGGAGAACGAAGCCTCGTCCTCTGCATAGTTCGCGCCGCCGCCCTCGCGCAGATAAAGCAGATAGCTCTGCCCTTCTACCGCATAGGCGGAAATATTTATAAGCTTGCCCTCGGACAAATCGCCGTCGTAGACCGTATCGACCTTGAAAAGGCTGTTTTCACTGCCGCCCGGAGTCTTATAAGAGCTTAGGCAGGTAGCGAGCACCACGCAGGATGCGTCACGATAGCTGCGACGCATGGACGGCACCTCGGAGGGCGTAACGGACGCCGCGTTGACCTCATGCTCGGTAACGGTGACTGCCGCAAGCGTAAGTCCCAACGCGAAGCAGCCCGCTATCAAAGCGGCAAGCAATCGTTTTATCACGCGCACGGCAAACACCCCCCATTCTCTCTTATATAATAAGACGTACAAAACCGCTCGGCGGTTTCACGGTTTTCGACCGGAATTAAAATATATTTTCATCCGTTCTTATAATTATACCATCTTTTGCCGCGTGAAGCAACCACATTAAAAGATATCATTTGATGTCTCGCTCTTTAATATAGCGAAAAAGCGAGCAGTCCACGCCCCTGCCGTGCAGCCAATAGACGAGCAGCGTTACCACAGCGAATAGGCACCAGCCGAGGACCGTCCCTAAAAAATTGCAGATCACGTCGGTTACGTCTATCACCCGCAGTGAAAAACGCCCGTGTATGAAATAGAGCGCGAGCTGTGAAAGCTCCATTAAAAGCCCGAAGCCAGCCCCTGCGAGCAGCGCATTTTTAAAGCGAAAGCGGTCAAAAACGAGGGGCAGCAGGAAGCCGAACGGAAGCGCGCAGACGATGTTTTCTATTGCGTCCCTGTCGAAGCCTTCGACGAAGGGTATGAGGTTGAATGCCAGCCTGTTCGTCGCCCCCGGCGCACCGAAGCTCTCAAAGGGACGGACTATCTCGAAAAACGCGATAAGGCAGTACGCGATGAAGAACGCGAGGAAAACGCCCCACCACCATGGGCGCTTCTTCAAAAGCTTTATCGGCAGCGCAACAGCCGCGCCGACCCCCAGCAGGACAAGAAACTCTTCAAGATAGTAGGTAAAAAACATTGCCCCACCTCCTTTTCCAATATGATACCATAAGGATAAGGGGAAATTGTTAATAAATTGTAAATTATGGAACGAAAAAGGAGCGCATGCGCGCTCCTTCAACAGCTTGATCGTTTTTTACTTCGCTATATTCCTGCACTCGAGATAGTACCTCTTCTCATGGGCCTCGCCCATGGAGAAGGTCTTGCGGGGCAGTGCGCCGTCGAAGACTACGGTCTTGAACAGGGCGGACTTGTCCATGGAGGGGAGCAGGAAGCCTATATTGCCGAACTTGGAGCCGAGATCGTTTACAACGTCCTCGCCATGGATATAGTCTATGACCGCGCCCTTTGTGGCTTTAAGCACGACGTCGAGAGCCGCCTGCAAGGTGCCGACCTCGAGCTGAGCGGTGGGCTTCTTTACGGCGATGAAGCCGCGCTTGCCCTGGATTATCACGGGGATCACATGGCCGCCCTCGGCGACAGCGCGCTCGAAGCAGCGGTTGAACCTGCGCTCGGACTCAAAGAGCTGAATATCGACGATGCCGCCGGGGTTCTGCTGTGCAAGCTTCGCTTTAAGGTCCGCAAGGAATTTCTTGGTGCTGACGTTGAAGATAACGCGATGTATCGGCTCGAACACTATGCCGTCGTCATGAACGTTCTCCAGCTCTACAAGCGCATACCTCGCGGGATGGTTCTCCCTCTGGTCCTCGGGCAAGGAAGCCTTCAGCTTCTCCCAGTTGGCCTTTGCGGTTGCGAAGGAGTGGTTGCCGTCGCCCATTGCAAAGAGCAGGGGCGCCATCTCACGACCGTACTTGTTGGGGTCGATAAGCCCCTCGATAGCGGCTATGGCATTCTCGATCATCTGCTCGCCGTCGATAAACCAACCCTCAATATGACCGCCCTTCTGCATGAGCTCGAAATCGTAGGTCTTCTCTGTATTTCTGACTGCGGCGTACAGCGGCTCGATGACCGTCTTTTTCTCGTCGTCGATGAGTACGATGATATGAGGCAGCTCCAAGGGAGCGCCGTCACGAATGCGAAGGCGGGGCGGTATCCTCTCTACTATGGTGCCCTCGGTCGCCCTTATCAGCGTTGTGGAGCCCTTGTTGTAATCGTAACACTCCAAATCGAGCGCAACGATGAGGCCGGTGCGGGTCTTGCCGTCGACGGTGCGGCGGGTCAGCATAAAGCCGCGGCCAAGGTTTTGAAGAGTGCCGTCCTTCATATACTGATCCATTGCCTTGCGAATGGCTGCGATGCGCTCCTCCTCGCCGGGCTTGTCCAGATATATTTCCGGCAGCATTATGCGCAAAGTGGAGGGAGCATCCCCGACGACAGCCTCACAGCCCTGCCAATAATCTGGCTGGGAAGTGTACTGGTCGCAGGCAACGCAAGCCCACCTGGTAAGATCGACGCCCTTCGCGGGGAAGACGATCTCCGGCACACATACGCCGGCATTGTTTGCAAATTTGGGATCCATAATATAGCCTCCGTTGAATATTATAGTCGTTTATAAGCGGCTGCGCCGCAATTTTGATTATACTTCATACAGCGGTATTTTTCAAGTACGAGATAAAACCTATGCGAAGACTGTGCGGAGCGCAAATAACGGGAGGCTGCAAATGGAACGTGCAGCAGGCAGCAGCCTCTTTTTTAGACGTTTTACGCGGCTTTCAGTTTAACGATTTTTTACACGCAGTTGCCTCGCAGATCGAAAATCCTCTGAATTGAACGCAGTTTGCTAAGCAACGGGCATTGCCTCCAAAAACCAACACACCCACGTGGGGTGTGCCGGTTTTTGGAGGCACCATCCAGAATCGAACTGGAGATGGCGATTTTGCAGACCGCTGCCTTACCGCTTGGCTATGGTGCCGAGTATTTTGTTTTATTGAAGGTGGGGACCTTTCGCAGGTTCACGCCCATTTATTTAATCCCCCGTTGGGTGGGAATTAGACGATTGGATGCTTTCCGGCAAGTCCACGGGGCGGGCTGTTCGCTTCGCTCTCAAGGCCGCCCGTTCTCGACCTTTGCAACCGTCCACCGGACGCTCGCAATTCCCTTTCGGGAACCGGTCTTGAACCTCGAACCGCCACAAGGTGGGGAACCTTTCACAGGTTCACGCCCATTTATTTAATCCCCCGTTGGGGGATTAAATAAATGGAGCGGGAAACGGGGCTCGAACCCGCCACCTCCGCCTTGGCAAGGCGGCGCTCTACCAAATGAGCTATTCCCGCGAGTGGTGCCTCAGAGTGGACTTGAACCACCGACACAGGGATTTTCAGTCCCTTGCTCTACCAACTGAGCTACCGAGGCAAATATGGCGACCCGAAGGGGGCTCGAACCCCTGACCTCCAGCGTGACAGGCTGGCATTCTAACCAACTGAACTACCGGGCCGCAATGTTCTTGGTGGTCGCAATAGGGCTCGAACCTATGACCCCTTGCTTGTAAGGCAAGTGCTCTCCCAGCTGAGCTATG
>CALEPU010000148.1 GCA_937913075.1 uncultured Clostridia bacterium | reverse complement strand
CTGGTTCACATCCGAACAGGCAAAGTCGCTGAAAAACAGAAAACGGGCATAAAAAAAGAGGGCTTCCTGCGGCGCAAAACCGCTGAAAGCCCTTGTTTATTGGGGATTTCACTCGTATCAAATACAGCGTTTACATAGAGGATGGGGAGATGGTGATAGATATAGGAAAGCTCGTTGACGAGACCCTTACGGACACGGGACGCTGACGGGTTTATTATCCTTGCTGCCCATGCACTATACCGCGCTCGGAGCGTTCTGACTTACGCTCCGAGCGTCGACTTTTCCGCAGGCAGTTTATCATGGCTGCAATCGGTACGAGAAAAAAACGCCGGTCCATTTGCCATACATGCTCAAACCGCCGATTCTTTCTCTTTTCGTTCGGCACCAATATCAGAATAAACGGTTAATTCGCCTTAAACGCCGTTACTAACGGCAAGGGCGAAGATGATGATGTAGAGAAACCAAATGACAGTCATTATGATGCTGACCACAAGACCGGCGGTCGCAAGCGGACCAAGGGGATAACGATACTGACCGGAGGCAGCACGCTTCCTGCCGATAGAGCTAAGTATGATGCCGGGAATGCCGGTGCCGGCAAGGGCCATGCCGACGATAGCCATGGCGTTTACGCCGTTGGGCGCCACAGACGCATCATAGACGGGCTGCTGAATGTTGGAATAGCAGCTCGTATTCTGCGCGCCGCAGTTGGGGCAGAACTGAACGCTGTCGTCGATCTGCTGACCGCAATGTTCGCAATAACTCATAAAAAATACCTCCGAATAAGTATTTATTTAATTCTACAACCGACGCAATATTTTGTCAATATGGCCGAGCGGATGAGATCGTGACGCCTGACGGGTATGACGGTCATCAGCGCTTGACATAATTATCAATAAGGATATAATTGAATTGCGTATGAATTAACATCAGGCAAAGGAGTATCGTTTATGAGCGAAAACTGCACTCACGATTGCAGCACCTGCGGCGAAAGCTGCTCCGAAAGAACGAGTTTTTTGGAGGCGCCGCACGAGCTTTCATCCGTCAAAAAGGTCATTGCCGTCGTAAGCGGTAAGGGCGGCGTCGGCAAGAGCTTGGTTACTTCCCTTCTCGCCGCCATCATGCAGCGCGCGGGCTTCCATGCCGCAGTGCTTGACGCCGATATCACCGGCCCATCCATCCCCCGCCTTTTCGGCGTTGAGAACGTGGGCGCCGAATCGGACGGCTTTGGCGTATACCCCGTCAAGACCAAGACCGGCATCGACGTAATGAGTATTAACCTTCTGCTTGAAAACCCCGCCGACCCCGTCGTCTGGCGCGGTCCCGTGATAGCGGGCACCGTTAAGCAGTTCTGGACCGAAGTAATTTGGAAGGACGTTGACTTTATGTTCGTCGATATGCCTCCGGGAACCGGCGACGTACCCCTCACAGTCTTCCAGTCCCTGCCCGTTGACGGCATAATAGTCGTCACCAGCCCGCAGGAGCTTGTATCAATGATAGTCGGTAAGGCGGTGCGCATGGCGGGCATGATGAACATTCCCGTGCTCGGCATAGTTGAGAACATGAGCTATTTCGAGTGCCCCGACTGCCACAAGCAGCACAAGATTTACGGCGAAAGCCACGTTGAGGATATCGCAAAGGAATACGGCATTCTGAACATCGCCAAGCTGCCCATAAACCCCAAGCTCGCCGCCGCCTGTGACGCGGGGCTTATAGAGCTTTTTGAGGGCAACTGGCTCGACGGCATCGCAAAGATGCTCTGCGGCGAGGAAGTCAAGAATGGCTGATAATATAAGGACGGAGCGCACCGACCGCGCGGTCGTGCTTTTCAACTCCGGTTACAACTGTGCGCAGGCTACCCTCTGCGCCTTTGCGGACAAGCTTGACATCGACGAGGCTCAGCTCCTGCGCATATCCTCCGCCTTTGGCGGCGGGATGTGCGGCACAAAGGAGACCTGCGGCGCCGTTACCGGCATGCTCATGGCGCTGGGGCTGATGAAGGGTTATGACGACTTGACCGATACCGCTCACAAGCTGCGGCTTTATGTAGAAGGGCGGGAGCTTATAGATGATTTTATGGCTGAGTTCGGCACCACCACCTGCGGCGTACTCTCCTGCAAGGTCGCGCCAAGGTTCAAGCTGGAGCCGCATCCCATTGTGGAATGCCACGGCAACTGCCGCGCCTGCTCCGCGTTCGTCGCTTACGCCGTTAAGCTGTTGGAGGAACGGCTTCAATAAGAGTTTATTATGTTGAATTACACTCCGGCGATAGCCGGCTGGTTCGGTTACCCATTGGAGCTTGACGACAGGCTGCGGCTTATAAAAGACGCGGGCTTTAAGGCCGTGCTCCTTTGGTGGGCTGTACAATCGGCTTATGAGCCCCCGATCCCCCGCAAGGTCGAAGCAGCAGCGCGTCATGGGCTCGCCGTAGAAAACGCGCATCTGCATTACAAGCATGTAAATTCCCTCTGGGAAGAGGGCGAAGAAGGCGAGCATTACTGCAACGAGCTTTGCGGGCTCATAGCCTCCGCCGCGACCTACGGCGTGCCGACCCTCGTCGTGCATCCTACGCGCACTGCCGAACCCCCCGCTTTTTCCGACCTCGGTCTTTCGAGGTTTATGCGGCTCGTCGACATAGCTGAGCGGGTGAACGTAAACCTCGCTTTTGAAAATTTAAAGGCAGTTCCGAGGCTTTATGAGCTCATGGGGCTTGTGCGCTCTCCGCGCGTCGGCGTCTGCTTTGACTCCGGTCACAACCTTTGCCACTGCCCCGATCGGCGAGTCTGCGCTGATTTCGCCGATAGGATAATGGCGGTTCATTTGCACGACAATCATGGCAAAAATGACGAGCATCTTATCCCCTTTGACGGCTGCGAGGATTGGAGGCGCGTGCGCGAAGAGCTCATTGCCTCCTCATATAAAGGCGCATGGTCGCTCGAGGTGGAGCATCCGCTAACGGATCAATTCGGCAAAAGCCTGCCCGAGGACGATCCATACTCCGGCTATTCCGCCGAGGAGTATTTGGCAAGGGCGTTTGCCGCACAGCAGAAGCTTGTAAACGGCAGCTTTTAGCCCGAAAGGAGCTATATGAAAAGCATCACAAAAATTATAGCCGCGCTTGCCGCCGTGCTCCTGCTTTATGGGCTTGTAACGGTCGGCGTGAACGCAATTTTCAACCGCACCGCATGGCTTTATCGCGAGTATTCGGATAAGCTCGATATCGAGCGCTTCTCCGGCATTTCCGCCGAGGATGCAACGCGCGTGCTCTCGCGCATGATGTACTATTCCATAGGACGTGCGGACGATCTCGATATCACTATCGAAGAGGACGGCGTTGAGGTCTCCTTCTTTAACGAGAGTGAGCTAAGTCATATGCGCGACGTGCGCCGGCTCGCAAAGACCATACTGTGGACGGGGGGCATAAGCCTTATTATATCCATAGGCGTCGTCTGTGCGCTGCTGATGCTGAAAAAACACGATGCGCTCCGCACCTTCTCAAAGGCTTATCTTATCGCGCTCTGCGTCGCGGCCGTTATAATAATCGCTCTCGCCGTTTGGGTGGCAGTCGATTTCGACGGCTTCTGGGTCACCTTCCATATCGTGTTCCTCGACCTTGAAAGCTCTACCTTTGACCCCGCAACGAGCCGCATGATAAGGATATGCCCCGCTGAGCTCTTTGCAGATTTCACAGGCAGGCTCGGAGGTTATGTTGCGGCACTCACAGGCGCGGTCGGAATTGCCTGCGCACTGCATCTGCATCTTATTAAAAAGCAGAACCGTCTGCGCAAGTGAGGTTAAAATGCCCGTCCCGTACAGTGAAAACGCTTTTAAAAAGGCAGAAGAATACAGGCTTTCCTCCTCGCCGCTGATACTCGGGATCGAATCGAGCTGCGACGAGACCGCCGCCGCTGTCGTTCGCTGCGGCAGGGATGTGCTGGGCACTGCCGTTCACACGCAGATACCCGTACACCGTCTTTACGGCGGCGTCGTTCCGGAGATCGCATCGAGGAGCCATACCGAGCGTATTGGCGCCGTTGTGCGCGAGGCGCTTGCCAACGCCGGCGCAACGCTTTCGGATATCTCTGCCATCGCCGTCACCTATCGCCCCGGGCTCATAGGCGCTCTGCTGGTTGGCGTTTCATACGCCAAGGGGCTCGCCTTTGCCTCCGGTCTGCCGCTTATCGGAGTCGATCATATCACAGGGCATATCGCGGCAAATTACCTCACCTATCCCGAGCTTGAACCCCCGTTCATGTGCATAGTCGCCTCCGGCGGACACAGCCATATAGTAAGAGTGGACGGCTACACCGATTTTACCCTCATAGGGCGGACGCGAGACGACGCAGCGGGCGAAGCCTTTGATAAGGTAGCCAGGGCATTGGGGCTGCCCTACCCCGGCGGACCCGAGCTGGAAAAGCTCGCAAAGTCCGGCGATCCGGAAGCATTCCGCCTGCATACCGCTTTCAACGAGGGCGAAAGCTTCGATTTCTCATTTTCCGGTATCAAGACAGCCTTCGTCAACATACTGCACAACGCTGAGCAGAAAGGCGAGCAGATAAATAAAGCCGATCTTGCCGCCTCATTCCAGAGAGCGGTCACCGACGCCCTCACCAATAAATCCGTAAGAGCCGCGAAGGAGTACGGCTGCAAAACGCTTGCCCTCGCCGGCGGAGTCTCGGCAAACACCTGCCTGCGCGAAAAGCTTGAAAATGCCTGCAAAAAATCGGGGCTTTCCTTCTGCCGCCCCGATATGAAATACTGCACCGACAACGCCGCCATGATAGCCTGCCAGGGTCATTATGAGCTTATGGCAGGGCGCCTCTCAACACTCGACCTTGACCCATCGGCAGCTTCGTTTTTGCAGATGTAACACTTTATAATAAGGACGCCTCGACCGAGGCGTCCTTTGTCATATATGAATTTCGATTATCAGATCAGACCAAGCGACTTGCGCATGAGCATGAGCGCGTCATTGGCGTCGACTCGGTCGTCGCCGTTAATATCGGCAACTGCGAGCTGCGCGGGGGTAAGCTCGACAAGTCCGAGCGCATAACGCATGAGCATGAGCGCATCGTTCGCATTGACGTTGCCGTCGCCGTTGACGTCACCGGCAATGGGCTCGACCGCCTCACGGGAAAGCTTGCGGTAGAGCTGGATGTTCGCCGGCTGCATGAACAGACCGAAGTAGCTGCCGCTCGTGTTGATGCCAAGGTAATGGTAGTACGAGCTTACGTCGTTGGAGAGGACGCCCGTGCCGGAATTATCGGTCGCTTCCCATGCCCAGTCGGTACCCTCGTCGGCAAGGACGAGATAGTTGCCGCCGACCGCAAGGTAACTGCCGGTCTCAACGTTCTGAATGAAGCCGCCGTTCCCCGCGGAGAACACCCACTCGTTTGCGGCGGTAACGCCGTCGATTATGCAGGTCACGTTATCGACGGTGGAAAGCAGTACGGAAGTGGTCTTTAAGTTGCGGCTGTTGGCGGTGCTGTAATACTCGTTGCTTATAACGTAGTTGCGTCCGCCGAGAGCACAGCCTATAAGGTATGTCTCGCCGGGAACTATGATATCGGTGGGTACGTACATAACCTCCTCGGGCAGATATGCGTTGGATACGGTAACGTGTACGGTTGCGGAGTAGGTGTAGACGGTGTTGCTGTTTTCGGTGGAGCTGATGGTCAGCGTTACGTCGGCCATGCCGTTGCGAATGCCGGTCAGCACGCCCTTATTGCTGACGGTCACTATGGACTCGTCGGAGGAGGTCCACTCGGAGGTGTAGTTGTTGGCGTCGAGAGGCTCGATAACGGGTATCAGCTTCTTCGTGAAGGTGGGAGCTATGCCGACCTCGGTGCTTTCAAACGAGAGGGAGACGGGGTCGGTGACGACCATATCGCTCTCGCGGTAGAGCCTCCAATCGCTGTGAACCGTCTGCGGTGCGTCGGGATTTGCGGGGAAGGGATCGTCGGGGCTCATAACTATGGGATATGCATCACCGTAGGGATCGGGGACGCCCCAAGTGTTCTTCATAACGGTGATCGCTTCCTCAACGGTAGCGCCGTTCTTCATCTCGGTCCAGAAGGTCGCCTCATATTTATAATCGCCGGTGAAGGTAACGCTCTGGCTGTAACCGTAGACCACGCCCGCGCCTGCGGCGAGGAGAGCCGTGCCGGTGGTGCCCTTGCCGCTCTTCTTCATGCCCTCGCAGATAGCCATCCAGATGAAGCAGTTCTTGAGCTCGCCCTCGATGTGGTTCTGAATGTAGCGGCCGTCGATGCCCGCGTCGCTGCTGCCGCCGTTATAGGCCCAGCCATTGGAGGTATCGGTAGAGGTGATGCCGGCATTGGTGGTAAGACAGAGGTAAGAGGTGTTGTTGCCGGCGGTGCCGTGGCTGTCGTAGATAACGGTGCCCGCGTTTACTATCGCCGCAGCGATGGCGGGGCCGGTCGCCGCATGACCCTCCAGCTTGACGAGCTCACCCACGGTGTAGTCGGAGAGGGACTGCGCCTCCTCACGGTACTGATTGGTAAAGCTGGAGTCATAGCCGTAGTACGGTCCTATAAGCAGCACGGTGGTGGAGGCTGCGCCGTTCCTCGTGCCAATGACCTCGGAAACGGTCTCGGCGGTCTCGATATCGAGGCTGACCTTCCTCGAGGCACTGCGGCTGACATAGTTAAAGCCGCACAGCATGCCGTTTACGCGGAAGAAGAACTTCTGCGCCTCGAGATCGGTGATGGAGTTCTCGTCCACAAGGTCGCAGTTGAGCGCAGCGCGGTATACCGCCATGGTGACCTCCTCGGGGGTCGCGCCGTTTGCAAGCGCCTCCGCCTCTACCGCCTCGAGCTTTGCCCATGCCTCGTCGCAAAGACCGAGCATGTAGCTCTCATGAGCGCGGTAGCCCAAGTCCTCCGCGAGGGAGGCGACGGGCAGCACTGCTATCGCCATGAGAACGGCAAGCAGCAGAGAAAGCAGTTTGGTTTTGTTCATATTATTGCTCTCACTTTCCGTTAATTATTTCCAACTCATCATCGGTTGAATTTAATGTTATTATCGCATATTTGCCCAAGGTTTGCAATACGTTTGCTGCGCCCTGCGCAAATTTTTCGCTTAGCCCCGCCATAAGCGGGCTTTATTCCTGCGGAGCTTTTTCACGCTCCGCATTTGTTATTTTTGCCCTGCCGAATTCGGGAAGCTGTGATACGACTATCGCGGCGAGCATCAGCCCGCAGCCTATATACTCCCTGACCGTCATGCGCTGATGCAGAATTATTGCCGAGGCGATAACCGCAAAAACCGCCTCCATACTGAACAAAAGCGACACTATCGCCGCCTCGCCCTCGCGCTGGGCCAATATCTGCAAGAGATACGCCACGCCGCTGGAAAACACCGCGACGTACATAATAGGCAGTATGCACTGCCACACCGCAGCCCAATCGGGCTTTTCAAACAGCAGCATACCTATTGCCGACCATATGCCCGCGACGAAGAACTCCGCGGCGCAGAGCTCCACGCTGTCTATCCTTGCGGAATAATGGTCTATGAGCAGTATCTGCACGGCAAACGCCAGAGCGCAGGCGAGGGTCAATATATCGCCCGTTGCGAGCTTAAAGCTGCCGTTGACGCACAAAAGATAAAGCCCTGCGAGCGCCAGACCGACGCCGAGCCAAAGCATGGCGGGAGCTTTCTTTTTCAATAACAGACCGCCTATCGGCACGAGCACTATATAGAGCGCGGTTATAAAGCCCGCCTTGCCGCTGTCGGTACCCGCCTGCATGCCGCCCTGCTGAAGGTTTGAGGCGGCGGCAAGCACCGTGCCGCACAATATTGCCGCCGTCAGCAGCCTGCGGCGGTAAGCGCGCCTTTCATCGGGCAAGCCACGATCGTCATTTTGCACCTGCTCCGACCCGCTGCCGCGCCTGCGTCTTATTGCCTTTAAAACAATGCTCATCAAAAGCAGCACGACGAACGCCGCAAAGCAGCGCACCGTGTTAAAGGTAAAGGCGGCAACCTTTTCGGCGCATACGTCCTGCGCCACGAATGCCGTGCCCCATATCAATGCCGCCGTCAGCGGGAATACTATCTGCCTGACCCTTGCGCTCATATACGCTCCTTATTGCGGTTCAATGCTATTATAATATTATCCGCAGAGGTTTTCAACAGGCTGCGGCATGGCGCGC
This sequence comes from uncultured Clostridia bacterium, assembly GCA_937913075.1. Taxonomy (GTDB): domain Bacteria; phylum Bacillota; class Clostridia; order Christensenellales; family CAG-138; genus UBA3857. Next base: position 4,176 of record CALEPU010000148.1, on the reverse strand, counting down.
CGGATAACGCAGGAAAAACGGCCGCATTGCTCGGTCTGCTTACAAGCTGCCGCTCATTCAAAAAACTTATAGTCAAGAAGCAATAACAAGCAATGATTTTCGCGCCGAAAATATATTTTTCAAAAGCGCGTTAGCTTTGGCGGTTTTGTGGATATATAGAGAGAAAAAAGCTCGGGACGCAGGCCGGTTATTGCCGGTCCTGCGATCTTCCCGTAAGTGGGGGGAAAAATGAATCAAAACGGCAAGGAAGAGCTGCACCGTGGACACAGGGAGAGGCTCAAGCACAGGTATCTGAGAGACGGCGCGGCTTCGATGAGCGAGCATGAAGTGTTGGAGCTGCTGCTGACCTACGCCATACCGCGCAGGGACGTCAACCCGCTTGCTCACAGGCTGATCAACCGTTACGGCTCGTTGGAGTCGGTGCTTTTCGAGAGCCCCATGGCGCTCGCTTCAAACGAGGGTGTTTCCATGCACACAGCGACGCTGCTCGGGATAATAGGTGACGCAGTAAAAAGCTCGCTTATAATATCACAGCCGCGCATGCGCATCGCAAACGTGGGCGAGGCTATGGAGATTGCTGCGAGGCTGCTGCGTTCGCATGGCACAGAGCGTGCGCTCGTCATGCTTATGGACAGCAAGGGGCTCGTGCTCGATTGGTATTTTGAGCAGGGCGGCATTGGCTATGCCGACATCGACATGCGGAGGCTGCTGTCACGCGCGCTTGCCTGCGGCGCGGCGGGAGTGCTGCTCGCACACGACCATCCATCGGGCAATGTAACACCCTCCGCTGCGGACGGGGCGACCCTCAACCGTCTGCTCGCTGTGCTCGCACAGGTCGACGTCAAGCTCTATGAGCAGATAATAGTAACCGATGACGACTGCTATGCAGTGCTTCACGACCTGCATCTCGAAGATATCGCACAGAGCGAGCGGACACAGACAACGGCTTAGCAATCGAACAATTTATTATAACAATGCCATGCTGCCGAGGGTGGTCGTTCCTCGTGTGTTCCGCACGGCTTGTTTGCTTATATCCGAAGTACCGACTTTTGCGTTACAGGCGTTAGGAATCCCTCGGAACAGCGGGGCTGTTTACAGAGGAGACCTTTTTGCCGTTCGGTTTATCCGTTTGCAGGCAAAAACAGGGAGCCGCGCGAGACATACAATAACCGACCTGTGCCCCGCGCGGAAACAACTCCCTATATATACATAGCCAAAATTGCCAAAGCAAACGCGAGCAGGGGAAATATATTTTTGTGCAAACAGACGCCGTCCGTTATCAAAAGATTATTAACAAAAAATGAAGATATCGGGAACCATGATCTCCTCTCGCGCGTTATATTAGTGAGTGGCCGCAAAGCGGAGCTCAAATAAACAGGAGGGCCGTTTTGCGGTAATTCTCGATATGAAAAGATTTGTTTTTATTTGTTTTTCAGCGCTGATAGCGCTCTGCATGGTGTTCGCGGGATGCTCTGCCAAGAGCTCCGCTCCAAACAGCGGATACTATATGAGCGACTCGAATGAAGCAAGCTTCAATTACGGCGGCAGCGATCTTGCGCTCTCCGCGCCCGAGGTATCTACCTCGCATCAGCAGACCGATATTTTAAAGGGGCGCAAGATAATAAGGGACGCTCAGCTCGAGGTGCAGAGCCTTGATTTCGACGCTTTTCTCGCCGGCGTTACCCAAAGGATAAACGAGCTCGGCGGCTACGTCGAGAGCAACTCCGTGACGGGACAGAGCTACACCTCGGGCAAGAGCATGCGTTCGGCAAGGCTCGTTGCAAGGATCCCCGCCGAGAAGCTGGATGAGTTCCTCACTGCGGTCGACGGCATGGGCAACGTGATCTCACGCGAGGAGGGTCTGAGCGACGTCACCGATACCTACGTCGATATAGAGGCGAGGCTCGCCTCCCTTCGCACCGAGTACGATACGCTGCTGGGGCTGCTCGAAAAGGCGGAAAGCCTTGAAGATATAATCACCTTGCAGGACAGGCTTACCGACGTCAGGTATCAGCTCGAGTCCTATGAGGCCCGTCTGCGCAGCTATGACTCGCAGATCGCTTTCAGCACCGTCAGCATGAGCATCCGCGAGGTCGAGCGCGAGACGCCCGTTGAGGAGGAGAGCTTCGGCGAGGAGGTTCGCCGCCGTTTCGGCGAGAGCCTTGAAGACGTGGGCGACGGCGCAAGGAGCTTTGCCGCATGGTTCTTAGGCGAACTGCCGCAGATATTCGTTTGGCTCATGCTGCTCGTTGTGCTGCCCCTCGTGATAGTGCTGATTTGCGTCAAGTCCGCAAAGAGGCGCGCGGCAAAGCGCGGCGCAGCCGGACGGCAGACGCAGCAGGCACAGCAGGTGAACATGGCGCAGCAGGTACAGCAGGGCGAAGGGAAACAGTTGTGATTTGATAACGCTCCCGCGGCGATAAAGCATTAAGCGCCGCCGCAGGGGTTTAAAATATAAGGGGAGCGGCGCCGCTCCCCAATTTTTAGCGTTGAATTCAGGCGGGAATTCCCTCCATATGCATAAAAGAGGGAGATATGCATTGAATGCTAATTACTCAATCTGCATTGGTTTCGTCGGGATCGGCAAACTGCCTTAGCGGGAACATTTCCTTTATTGAACATGAGTCCTCCAAGGCGGAAACTATGATATCCTCCGACAGTTTCTTCCCTGCCCGCCTGATCGAAGAATACACTTCGATAACATCTTCGTCGTCATATACGGCAAAACAATCTGCATAGGAAATGATTTCCGAATGCACTCGCTTTCCATACATATTATCATATGCGGCGCAGAGCTCATTTTCTTTCACAAAATTCTCTGCCTTCAAATAAGCGTCGTCGAATGATACCGCGTCCAGCATTAGTATGGACTCCTCCAAAAACACCTCTCCGGTCTCAACTGTGTGCCGTATTATCAGCTTAACGCTGTATTTCATACTTGCCCCCATTCAATAATGCCGATCCTATTGCGATACAACAACTCATCTGATCATAAATAGCTTGTTTAACGGTTTCCAATTAATCGCTTTTATCAAGCAAGTCAGAATGATCGCACCTATGAAAGCAATTGTAAAGCGCGCTGCCGTTCCCCAAATATTAAAGACCTCGCCAAGTACCGTTAAAAACGCTGTATGCGTGAGAAAAATAACCGAGCTGACATTCCTAAATGATCTGCACAATCTTATCGGTATCACTTCCTCCAAACGGGAGGGTATAAGACAGATCAGGAAAAGTAGAACGGCCTCAATTATGCCGACAGGAATTCCGAATAGACTTTCGAATTTTGAATAAATGACGAATGAAAAAACAACGACAGCAATATAGATCAAAATCAAAGGCCACTGTACCCGAGAAGAAATGGTCGTTTCATGCCGTGCGATAAAAGATCCAAGGAACAGTAACGGAAAACCCGACATGATGACATTGCAGCTCCACGAAAACACCAAATAGAACAGCTTGTAAACAAGAGCGCCAAATCCGCTCTTGAAATGCAATTCATAAATTATCATCAAAATCAAACCAACAATGGCAAGAAACCATCCCGTTTTATATGCTTTTTTATTTAGCAAAACCGATAAAATGGCACTTCCCTCGGTCAGCACTAACAGGTACCAATAGGGCGCTATACCGGCTAAGAATATTCTCCTCAGCAAAACAGCAACAGAATAATATGCCGATCTGTCACTGTAATTGATAAGTGTTTCCCTTGCATAATATGGAAGCCAGAATAGCACCCAGCATAAATAAACCAATAAAACGGGTTTTATATAGGAAACTGCAAATCGTTTGAAATCGTTTGCTTTCTCTGCGTTTTTTGTAAAGAAAAAGCCTGATACCAGAAAGAAAAAGGGAACCGCCTGACGAGTAAAGCACGGGATAAAGGCAACAGAACCGTCTAACCCCATATGAATAAATACCACGAGGCATGCGCACATAAGCCTTGCCAGATCAATTGATTTATAATGCCGTAAGGAATCTTTCATTGGAGACCTCCGTGAAAATACCTGTGACAAGCAGCAGCTTGTACGACCAAAACAGGTTGATCGATGTATGCTTGCCGCCGAAGCCGGAATCATAAAGCCGATGATTGTTTAAAGTATTGTACCATAGAACAGGCTTTAAATCAACGATTTCAATTGCTTGCGTCAACTGTCAAGTGAATTACTGCGAAGTTCG
>CALEPU010000147.1 GCA_937913075.1 uncultured Clostridia bacterium | reverse complement strand
ATCCGCTTTGCGGATGCGATATAAGCTCCGAGGGAGCTTGCGATATATCGGGCAAAGCCCGATGCGATATATCCGCATAGCGGATGCGATATATTTGCGGGGCAAATGCGATATATCCGCTTTGCGGATGCGATATAAGCTCCGAGGGAGCTTGCGATATATCGGGCAAGGCCCGATGCGATATATAGTCCCTTCGGGACATTAAAAAAGGAGTTACAACCATGAAAAAGAACACATCACCTTCCTCGCCTGAGGCATTGCGGCTTTACGAGCTTTTCCGCGAGTTTTACGACGCATACTCCGGCGAGCGCGCAAGAATACAGAAGTGCGACAGCATTTACCGCGGCGACCACTGGTTCGACGTGCCGGTAAAGGATATCAACGAGCCGAGGCCCGTTACGCCCGTTATACAGAGCACTATCGAGAATATCAGGGCCGATCTTGACGACTACGTACCCGACGCCGTGATCACTGCGGACAGCGCGGAATACGATGCGCTTGCGACGGAAATGACTCATATCGTAAGGGAAAATCACCTGCGCTGCGCGTATGACGAGGAGTTCCGTCTTATTACTCACGATCTGCTCGTCGGCGGCTATGCAGTGCAGGAGGTAGGCTTCGATCCCGATGCACAGGGCGGCTGCGGCGGCGCATATATCCGCAGGGTCGATATCCGCCAGATAATGTTCGACCCCCTTGTTTCCGATATGCAGGAGGGCAGGGCGGTATTCAAATTCACAAGGCGCACGCGCGATTGGTTTGCCGCGCGCTATCCCGATAAGGCGGAGCTTATGGAGGACGACCTCACCTATGCGGACGCGGAGAGCGACGGTCTGATGACCCCGCGATACGACAAGTGCGTGCTCCTCATCGAATGCTGGCTGCGCGAGTATGACGCCAAAGCGAAAAAGAACCGCGTGCACATGGTGCTCATGGCAGGAGGACAGATCTTGGAGGACACGCGCGTATCCTCGCCCGAGGGCTGCTATGCTCACGGCAGGTATCCCTTCGTGCTGACAAGGCTCTTTCCGCGTGAGGGCTCTTCCCTCGGCTTCGGCTTCGTCGATATGTTCGAGACGGCGCAGAGGTACTCGGACAAGCTCGACCAGATAGTTATGAAGAATGCGCTTCTGGCTTCGCACAACAAGCTGCTCGTCACCGGAGCATCGGGCTTTGAGCCTGACGATCTAAGGGACTGGTCCAAGGAGGTTCACAAGGGCGATAACCTGAACGGCGTAACCTGGTTCTCAACTGCGCCGCTGCCGGCGTATCTTATCGGCTACATCAACGACATGCGCGATACCATAAAGGAGGAGTCCGGCTCGAACGAGTGGTCCCGAGGCATGACGAATTACGGCGTGGTATCGGGCACGGCAATCTCGGCCTTGCAGGAGAAATCCTCAAAGCGCGCGAGGATGGCGGCAAAGAGCCTGCACACCGCCTTCCGCGAGGCTGTTGAGCAGGAGCTGGAGCTTGAAAGGGAGTTTTCACTGGGGCTCCGGTGTCTCGGCGACCTTATGCGCGAGGGCGATATCAACAAGGCGCAGCAGGTGGAAAGCGCCGCGCGCGAGCTGATGAATATGCAGCGCATGCCCGTGGCGATAAGGGTCACCGTCAGGGTGCAGAAGGAGACGGGCTTCTCACAGCTCACCCATAACGATACGGTGTTCCGCCTTGTCGAAACCGGCATGATAACCCCGCAGGTCGGGCTCGAGCTTTTGATGTTCGAGGGCAAGGAACAGGCCAAGACCCTGATGAAACAGCAGAACGGCGCAGAGCCCGCGGTCGGGTGAGGAGACATATACTGCCGGGGAACGACAAATTCATGCACCGGTGAACGCCGTACAGCATATTATATCTTAGACGGCGGGAGCCGTTAATCAATCCGTTTGGAGGAAATAAAATTATGTGTAACGGCGGTCTTTGCAGCATGGGTGACAACCAGTGGTGGATCATCATTCTGCTGCTCATCTTCGGCAACAACAACGGCGGCTGCAGCGAGTGCGGCTGTGACAGCAACAATAACCTGTGGTGGATCGTGATACTTGCCCTGCTCGGCGCTTTCAATAACGGCGGCTGCGGCAACAACGATA
>CALEPU010000146.1 GCA_937913075.1 uncultured Clostridia bacterium | reverse complement strand
GAGCCTATTTCGGCGCTTGACGTCTCGATACAGTCGCAGGTCGTCAATATGCTTGAGGATTTGCAGGAGGAGAAGGGGCTCACGTACCTCTTCATTGCCCATGACGTTTCCGTCGTGCGGCATATCTCCGACCGCATAGGCGTTATGTACCTCGGCTGCCTCGTTGAGCTTGCGGAGAGCTACGAGCTTTGCAGCCACCCCATCCATCCTTATACGCAAACGCTGCTTTCCGCGGTGCCTCTGCCCGATCCGGAGAAGAACAAGACCCGTCAGCGTTTGCTGCTCCAAGGCGATATTCCGAGCCCCATCAATCCTCCCACGGGCTGCCGCTTCCATACGCGCTGCCCGTACGCAATGCCCATTTGCAGCGAGGAGATGCCCGAGCTTAAAGAATACGCCCCCGGTCACTACGGCGCATGCCATCTGTTAGAGCAGAATGGTTCGCATAATTAAACCAACCAAAACCACAAGGAGGACACACAATGAAAAAAGTCATGGCAATGCTTCTGGCGCTTTGCATGGTGATCGCTATGGTCGCCTGCAGCGGCAACGGCGGTAAAACCGCCAACGGCGATTTCGAGATCAATGTTTGCATAGCATCTGAGCCCGAAACCATCGACCCCTCGCTGGTCAGCTCCGTTGACGGTTCCACCTATACCCAGCATCAGTTTGAGAACCTGATGAAGTACCAGCTCACCTCCGCCAACGCGGCGGACGATCCCAACATGAAGGCGACCGAGGTCGTTTGCGGTCAGGCGAAGAGCTACACCGTATCCGACGACCAGAAGGTCTACACCTTCACCCTCCGCGATGACATTTACTGGTCCGACGGTCAGCCTGTCACCGCCAAGGATTGGGTATACTCCTGGCAGCGCCTTGTCGATCCCGCCAATGCGGCCGACTACTGCTACTTCCTCGACGGCATCGTTGTAAACGCCGCCGCCATTCAGGCGGAGGAGATGGATAAGAGCGAGCTCGGCATTAAGGCCCTTGACGACAAGACCCTCGAGATCACCCTTGAAGCTCCCTGCACCTACTTCCTCGAGATGTGCGCATTCGCTTCCCTCGTACCTCTCCGCGAGGACGTTGTAGAGGGCAACTCCACCTGGACCAACCCCGAGACCATCGTAGTAAACGGCCCCTATAAGATCACCGAGTGGGTACACGACAGCTACATCAAGATGGAGAAGAACGAGAAGTATTATGACCTCGCAAACCTCGGTCCCAAGTCCATCACCTGGTGGCTCTCCGACAGCGAGACCGCTATCCTCTCTTCCTATCAGAGCGGCGAGTATCAGTTCATTGAGAGCTTCCCCACCGATATGATAGCTTCCCTGCGCGAGAGCGGCGACTGCTTCATCAACCCCTACGTCGGCACCTATTATCTGTACCTCAACTGCGAGAAGATCCCCGATTGGCGTGTTCGTGCTGCCATGGTCCTTTCCGTTGACCGTGAGAACATCGTGAACAACGTCACCCAGGGGGGTCAGTCTCCCGCTACCGGCTTTGTTGCTTCCGGCATACTTGATTCCACCGGAACCAACTTCGCGTTCGGCAAGTCCGAGCTCGGCGCTATCTGCAACACCCTTCAGGGCATGTATCCCGACTCCGATCTCTCCACCTATGCCGGCCGCTGCGCGCTTGCAAAGCAGCTCTATCAGGAGGCCGTCGATGCGGGCGCTTGGGATCCCAACACCACCGTCGTTTACAACTTCAACACCTCCGACGCTCATAAGGCGATCGCCGAGGCCTGCGGTCAGGATTGGCAGACCGTTCTCGGCATGAAGATCACCCTTGAGAACCAGGAGTGGGCAACCTACACCACCGGCCTCGGCGAGCACACCTTCGGCGTTGCACGTCTCGGCTGGATCGCGGATTACAACGATCCCATCACCTACCTCGAGCTGCTCGTCTCCGGCAACTCCTACAACTACGGTCTTTACAGCGATCCCGCCTTCGACGGCAAGATCTCCGCTGCCAAGGCTATGGCTGCCGGCGCAGAGCGCGACGCTACCCTTTACGAGGCTGAGGAGACCCTCTTCGGTGAGGGCGGCTTCCCCGTATGCCCCATCTACTACTACACCAACATGTACTGCAACAACGGTGTTTCCAACATCGGCTACACCACCATGGGTTACTTCTTCTTCATGTACGCTAAGGCGGCTAAGTAATCTATACTGCAGCTTGACCAAACCGGTGACCGCCGCGGATATCCGCGGCGGTCATTCGTTTTTGCCTCTTTTAATCCTTGGCGGGCTGTGGTATAATAATCTTAAAGACTATATGGAGGTTATGCGCTTGGCGTTTTTTTCGGGCGGGAATGACAGAATAAAGCTTATGACGCTCTACGTTTTGCGCGCCTTCCGCACGCCTGTCGCTTGGGAGCAGCTTTACACCGCGCTTTCGGAGAACGGCGAACCGAGGTTTTTTGAGCTCGGCGAGATATACACCGAGCTTGCTGCGGAGGGGTATCTTGTCAGCGTGCCGGCGGGCGGCAGGCAGCTTGTGCAGCTCACCGAAAAGGGGCGTTCCACCTGCGAGCTGTTTATGAACGAGCTTGCAAAGTCTCAACGGGACGCGATAGACGCCTATGCCGAGGAGCACCGCGAGGCCTTCCGGCGCAGCAACAGCGTTGTTGCAAGGCTCGATCCTTTGCCCTCGGGCGGGTACGAGGCCGTATTGTCGCTGCTCGATGCGACAGGCGCTCTTGCCGAGGTAAAGCTCCGTCTGCCCACCTCTGAATACGCTTCGAGAGCGAGGCAGAATTGGCTTGACAATGCCGAGAGCCTCTATCGCGAGCTTATGCTGACGCTCACGCGGGAGCCGGAGGCTTAACCCAAAATATAAAATCCGCACGGGCAAAAAAGTCTTGCAATCCGCAGAGAATAGTTATACAATCCTCTCATCAAACAGTAAAGGAGACAATACTATGGAGATAAACAAGCAGATGACTATCGAGAGCATTCTTGAGGTAGATCGCGGTATCGCGAACATACTGATGGCAAGCGGTATGCACTGCCTCGGCTGCATGATGGCAAGCGGCGAGAGCCTCGAGCAGGCCTGCGCCGTTCACGGCATCGACTGCGATCAGCTCGTCGCTACCATAAACGATTGGCTGGCAAGCAAGTAAAAGGTAAAAAATCAAAAAGCGAGGCGAGGGAGGCGCTTCGTAAGGAAGTTGCTTCCCTTACAGTTGCAGCAGAAGAAATGCACATAACACATCAATAATAAATCTACAATAAAAATGTTGTTTTCCAAAGCTGTTTAATAATAAAGATAAACCTCTGCAATATTTATCTTGTCATTTCTCGCTACGCTTAGAATGATTTATCTATTTTTTCTTAACAAAGCATTAGTGGGGTTGTGGAACGATGGAGTTCAAAGTATACTTTTCCAAAATAGACGCTGTAGCTAGGTTAATCACCAGCTTCCATTTGTTGGAACAAGATGGCATTATCCAATTGAAGCTGATTGAAAACTCCGGTAATCCAAGGAGGATTCCATTTGCTGAAGTTGTTGAAGCAGAGGCCGAGGGTAAATGTATTGCTTTCGACATGGGTGATCGCTGGGTTCTCAGTCATCCGGAGAATATTTCTTATCTCTCCAGGATAAATGCCTATTTTGCCAGAGATTATTCCGAGCATGAAAGTATCGTTACCCCTATAGTTTTTCGAGACAATCCAAAGGTTATGCCCTATGGCTTCAATTACTATTCATCCTACTATGGAAATCCAGTCTTAAAACCAACTGATAAAATGGCTCTTTTGAAATATCATTTAAGGTATTTGAGTGGCTATTCGCGTTGTTTTGAGCCGTCTTATTTTGAAGGTTGCCCAGATAATAAGGAAAAAGGAATCAGCATTCTCTTTATGGCTCGTCTTTGGAACCCAAGCGGGCTCCGCATAGATCCAGCCCTGCCCGAAGACACTAATCTGTATCGACAGTATATGAAAGATGAGTGGTCTGCCATCAATCGCACTCGAATTGCAGTTATGCGTAAGCTAAAGAAAGAGTTCGGTACCGCTTTTTTTGGCGGAATGATAGAAGATGCATTGTCTGAGAAAGAATGCCCGGATCTCATCTTACCGAGGGCAGTGGTGAGAAAAAAAGCATATCTAAATCGAATGAAACGAAGTGATATATGTATCGGGACAATGGGACTCCACAAAAGTATTGGGTGGAAGATGGGAGAATACGTAGCTGCTTCAAGGGCGATTGTTTCTGAACCATTGGAATATGTTCTACCCGGTGACTTTGCGGAGGGAAAGAATTACTTGGCATTTACGACGCCAGAAATGTGTTGCGAACAGGTTGCATCACTCTATTCAAATCCAGATAGGCTTTTCCAAATGAAAAGGGAAAACTACAAGTATTACACAGAATTCCTTGAACCGAGGAAGCAACTGCTCAATGCATTGACGGCAGCTGGTTTTTCGCTTTCAAGAAGATAAAGTCAAGGAGATCAATTGTATGTTCTTAAGCATAATTATTCCAGTATATAACATGAGCAAGTTCTTGCCTGACTGCCTGGATTCATTGCTCGTTCAAAATATTCAAGTTAGTGATTATGAAGTTATATGTGTAAATGACGGATCAACTGATAATAGTGACCAAATAATTCAACTGTATTGTTCTTCGCATACGACAATACGTCATATAAGCAAGCCAAATGGAGGGGTGAGTTCTGCGAGAAACCTCGGCTTAGAGGTTGCAGTAGGAGACTGGATCTGGTTTGTGGATGCAGATGATTTTGTGCAAGAAAACATTCTATCAGAACTGAAAGGTTTAGCCACACCGGAAGTAGACAGAATTCTATTTCCCCGATATTGTTTTACTGACACATTAACTGCATCTGAGCGTTCCCAAAAGGAAAGTGGCCAAATCGCCTCAAACAATCCCGGAAGGGGAATTTGGTGTAGCTTGTACAGGAGAAGTGTTATAACAGAACATAAAATCCAATTTGATGTCGATATTGATTATGGTGAGGATATTGTCTGGGTATGTCAATTCAGAGAATACATGCATGGTACAGTCAGCTTTGAAAAGGTATGCTATTTTTACAGGATGCATTCTGAGTCTGCTATGCAACAAAACACATTGCTGTCGAGGCGGAAGAGATTAAAGTCATATATCAAAGCAGGGACTACCCTTTATGACATATACAAGTCTCAATTAATCAAAAAAACCGATACAGCGGACGATGTGATGTTCTTTCTGAGAATGACTATGCTGGAAATAGCAAAACTACCGATCAAAGAAGATAGAAAGCGATATATTAAAGAAGTACGAGACAAAGGATTGTTCCCTTTCGCGCCTTTAAAAGAAGCAAAACTGAAAAAGGCGTATGTTACCAATCGCACCGATTTTATAGGGAGAACCTATAATTCACTGGTTATGAACTCAACAAAACATTTCGATTTTCAAATGTTGAGTCTTTGGTATCGCTTATATTATATGTATAAGAGTTTAAGAACAGAAACAGAATCGTTGTTATAGAAATAGTACATAGATAATTGTTGGAAAAAAGGACAACATCCCGCAGCTCTCAATGTGGTCTACAGTTTAACGAGCATCGGATTTTGCCCCACAAAATCCAGGAAAACAAAACCGGCGTGACCGCTGCGGTCACGCCGATTTCATATTCTTTTGAGCCGGTGATTGCCGCCTCAAAGTACCTTCCTTGCGGAGGGCGCCCCGATGGCGCTTCCTTTTTTTCCCAGAAGAAAGACAAAACTGTAACTTGCTGTCGAACCCTGTCCGCCCTTATACTTGATACAAACAGATTTACATAATATAGTGTTTCATCGGCTTTCGGGGGGCTGGGTCATGCGTGTCACATACATCAAGCACAGCGGTTTTCTGGCGGAATGGGAGGACGTGGCCTGCCTCTTTGACTGGGCCGAGGGAGAGCTGCCCTCCATCGCGCCGGAGAAAAAGCTCTTCGTTTTCGTCAGCCACGCCCATGCCGATCACTACGATC
>CALEPU010000145.1 GCA_937913075.1 uncultured Clostridia bacterium | reverse complement strand
TCTTTCCCTACACGACGCTCTTCCAATCTGGATCTTATCGGTAAGCCTTATAGTCCTTTGCAGATTATCGTCAAAGGTGATATAGCCCTCCGCACGCAGGTTTTCAATATGAAGATGCGCGGTAAAGGTAGATTTTAAATGCAGAGCGGCGCAGACGTCGCGCACGGTGGGGGAGGAGCCGCCCTCAGAGAGACGATTGTATATGTATTCATAAACAGCAAGCCGTGTTTCACCCCGTTTAGACATTTTAACCTCCACTGTGTGCATAATTTTACGGTTCCTTTGCCGGTTCGATTGTGGTATAATATCAAAAGTGCAACGGAACCTTTAATGGATTATATCACATTTGTCCGAAAAATGCAAACGAATGTGCCATAAATAATACTTTTTCCGCTGCGGAGGCTGCTGTATGGATAAAGTTCGCATGTGCCTGCTTGATGAAACTAAGGTTTGTGATGACTGCGGCGAGTGCGACCGCTGCGATCTTGACCCGAATAAGATATGCGATAACTGCTGTCGCTGCCTTGCTTTGGAGGATGAGAGCGAATTCCGCACGGTCACTGTTGACGGAACCGCGAGCGATTATCACGCAAGCTCCTCATTCGGCGCCGACATTAAAACCGCGCTTGACAGGGCTGCCGGCTCGGATAAAAAGCTTCATTCTCATAAGCCCAAGGTCATTTCCTTGGAGCGGGAGGATGAGCCAACGGAGCTCACACCGCAGCTCGTTGCTTATTGGGAGCAAAAGCTACGAGAATACGGCGAGGCGCCCGCGGATGACGGGCTTGGGGAGATAAGGGTCTCGACTCGTGTGCCCGTTTCCGGCGTGAGGCAGAAGCGGACGCATAAGAATAACCGTCACGAAGAACATTGATATGAGAAAAACAGCTTTGGAAGCCTTCTCCCAAAGCTGTTGCTATATTATATCGTCATTTGCCCGATGCTGCCTCGGCAAAGCTGTTGTCAACAAGCTCATGGAATTCAACCCTGGCTTTTAGCTCTCCGTTGAAGTCTATTATGTCGAGCAAGCGCTCGAAAGCGTCTTCGGTCATAACGGGCGTTTTCATCCATGAGTCAGTTTCGCGGTAGCTCTTTGCAACTATTTCCAGCATGGGTATATCCGTATCGGCAAAGAAGGGCTGCATTGACTGAGCTATCTCGTTATCGGATGCTTGCGCTACCCATTCCTGCGCTTTTGCGATCGCCCGTATAAATGACGCTACTAGCTCGGGATCGTTCTTTATGGTTTCCTGTCTCGCCATAAAAGCGGTGTATGGCACCTCTCCGGACTCCAATCCGATGTTTGCGACGATGTAACCGCTGCCGTTCTTTTCAAACAGAGTTGCCGTAGGCTCAAACAATGTTACAAAATCGCCGGTGCCGCCCTCAAAAGCTCCGCCCATAAGGTTGAACTGAATGTTGTTTATTACCTCAACGTCCTCTCCGGGAGTGAGCCCGTTTTTATCAAGCACATACATCAGCGTCATATAAGGCATACCGCCGACTCTGATGTATG
>CALEPU010000144.1 GCA_937913075.1 uncultured Clostridia bacterium | reverse complement strand
CTCCGCCGCGACCGACGAGCCGCAGACTTCCTCGGAGCCCGCATCATCGGAGGAGCCGACGGTTCCGGATGAGCCGGTGTTATTTGCGGACGCAAGGTTCGAGAACGCCGTCAGAAACCAGCTCGGGGTTTTCATGGGCGACCCTCTTACGCCGAGCCGTCTTGCAGGGGTGACCACGCTCGATCTTTCCGGCATGTCTCTTACCGATATCAGCGACGTTAAATGGTTCACGGGGCTCAAAAAGCTTGTGCTGAACGGCAATAAGATAGAGGACCTTGCACCGCTCGGCGAGCTTAAAACGCTTGAAGCCCTCGAGCTTGCAGACTGCGGAGTAAGCGATCTTTCGGTGCTTTCCGAGCTTTTCGGCTTAAAGACGCTGAGCCTCGCAAGCAATCCTATAACGGATCTTTCTCCGTTATCCGGTCTCACCTCTCTCGAAGCGCTCAATTTAGAGGCTTACAAGGGCGAGCCGCTTGACGTCTCGCCTCTCGCGGGGCTTATAAGCCTCAAAAAGCTTACCGTCCAGACAGACGATCTCAGCCCGTTAGCGGGGCTGAGCGGCATGCATGAGCTGTCGATAACCGGCAATTTTACCGATCTTGACGCGCTCTCCGGCATGACGCAGCTTAAGACGCTTTATATCTACGCCGGTTGGGACTCGGGGACGCAAAGGACTTACAGGCATCTTGATATCAAGGGCCTCGCGCCGCTTACCGAGCTGCGTCAGCTCCATATGCAGTTTGCCGAGACAGACGATATCGAACCGCTCTCGGGGATGACCTCGCTGTTCCATCTTGCGCTGATCAACGTGAACATTGAAGACCTGACGCCGCTCTCAAAGCTTGAAAAGCTGAACGATCTTTTCCTGACGGGCAACGGTCTGACCGACCTGACCCCGCTTTACGGACTGACGAGCCTTGTGGAGGTGCACATTCAGGACAACCCTGTAACATCGGAGCAGGTGGACGAGCTGCGCAAAAAGCTGCCCGGCTGCTACGTGGGCTTTGATAATTATTGATAGGAGGCCGTTATGAAAAGAACAGTTTGTATCATCATTTCCGCACTGATGCTTTTGACGCTTGCTGCGTGCACGCATACCCCGCAGGAAGTTACGAATGACCCGACGGCCGAGCCTTCGGCAGCACCCAGCGCAGTGCCTACCGCCGTACCGACGGAGGAGCCGACCGAGCCGACAGCGGTACCGGAGCCCGTGGAGCTTGCGTTTGAGGACTGCGCCGAGGTCGCCGCAAGACTGCCTTGGGGCGAAGCCGACAACGAGGTCACCTATGACCCACGCTTTGAAGCTTTTGACGACGTGCCGGGATGCTTCTTCGTTGCCGACGGCAGGATATACATACTCGACAGATGGATCGAGGGCGAGAACAGCCTGCTCGTCTGCGATACTACTTCGGGGGAAACGTCAAGGATAAACGTTTCCGGTACGAAATACGGTGTGCAAACCGAGTTTGCCGTGGACGGAAGCGAGCTTATCACTCCCTATATGATCTTCAACATCCGGACAGGCGAGCAGACTCTATTACAGCAGCCGCCTATCAATGAGAATGCTTTTGAAAGCACGAGAAGGCTGCATCTTCGCGACGGCGAATGGTATCTTTACGTCTCGGAGCCGAGGTTCACCTCCGCCTCCGAAGAGGAAAACACAAATCCGCTTATGACCGAGTATAAGCTTGACAGAGCAAATCTTATGTGGCAGCCCGTAAGGCGGTACCTTCGCAATTGGGACTATCGGAGGATACAGCTGCTGAGCGGCGGAAACGACGTCGTGCTTGACAGGGGGACCGGGATCGGCGCCGACGAGTACGTGGAATATGACGGGAGCGGATGTCATTACGTCGTGACAATGGAATATCGAAAGACAGATGAGGAAATCGTCGTCTGCTTAGTGCTTACAAAATACTCGCCCGAGGGACAGATGCTGAGCTTTACAGAGCTTCGCCTTGACAACATAAGCTACTTAAACGACCCCATACTATGGCATCACAGCCTGCGAGTGGACAACGACGGTACGATCTGGTTTATGATGATGTATACGTCGGAACTGACGATCTACAAGCTGCATCTTTGATGAAGTTTTTCGGAGGTAATTTATGAAAAAGTCGATTTGCTTGATAATGGTTTTTGCAATGCTGCTCGCGCTCTGCGCCTGCCAAGGCAGGGAGCGTCAGGTCTTGACCGAACCGACCGCAGTACCTTCCGAGGCGGCCCAAAGCTTCGAGCCGACAGCGCTCCCCACGGAAGCGCCGGCGAAAGAGACTACGGAGGAACCGACGGAGCTCCCGACCGAGGCGCCGACCGAGGAGCCCACGCCCGAGCCCACGGCGGTACCGGAGCCCGTGGAGCTTTCTTTCAAAGAATGCGCGGAGGTCGCCGCAAGACTGCCTTGGGGCACGGGCGACAATGAGGTCTATTTTGAGCCGCCGGATGAGAGCGAGGAGCTCGTGCCGCAGCGCTTTTACGTCGCGGACGGCAAGGTCTACGTGCTGGACAGGTGGCTGTATCAGGGCGCCGGGGGCATGATAGTATGCGATATCGAGACCGGCGAGCTCAGCAGGGTGAATTTCACCGGCACTCAACAGAGCCATTACACCGCTTTCGCGATAGACGGCGGCAGAGTGATAGACCCGTTCTCCATCTATGATATCAAAACGGGTAAGGAAACCGTTTTACAGCGCCCGCCCTTAAAGGACAGCCCGCTGGAATGCGCGAGGTCGATAAGGCAAAAGGACGGGGCTTGGTACCTTTACATTGCCGAGCCTTGGTTCATCGGCTCAGAGCAAAACGAGCATCCTATCGTCACTGAGTACCTTCTTGACGAGGAGAACCTTTTGTGGCAGCCCGTCCGCGAATACATGAGGGACGGCTGGGAGAAGATCGAGCTGCTTGACGGCGGCACAGTATTGGACAGTATATTCGAGGAAGGGCATAGTGCCTACGCCGGCTATGACGACGCCGGAAATCATTACGTCGTGACCGAGGGCGGCGTTCACGGCGTTACGCTCTCAAAGCTTACGCCCGAAGGACACGTTGAAAAATACGTAGAGCTCGATACCTCGGAGGAATATCATTTTCCCATGGTGAGCTGGGGCTTTAACGTGCAGGTCGATCCCGACGGCACGGTATGGCTGATGATGCTTTACGAAAAAGAGGTCGTTATATTTAAGCTGAGCCTCTGACCTCAACGCAGGCGTCTCATTGCCTGAAACAGGTTCGATAATATATTATTTTAGACGGTTGACATTTGTTATCCAATATGTTATCCTGTTATCAAGATAACAGTTGTTATCTGAAATTCCGATAAAGCTTCGAAGCCAAGATGCCGGCTTTTGACTTCGAAGACAGAACTGAAAATATCAAGCAAAAGAAAGGGACACTGTTATGAAAACCATTAAAAGACTCTTCTGCATTATTGCAGCATTGCTTCTCGCTGTCACATCGACGGTCGCACTTGCGGATGGCGCAGCGCAGTACAACGCAAACGACGCGGCAAAGCTTCGCACCTTCTTCGAGCAGGTCGATGCCGAAGGTGTAAAGAACGGCGATAAGCTCTTTGAAAGCTATGATCCGGACGATCCCGCGACGTGGACGGGTAATAACGGCGTTTCCAAGGTTACTTGGAATGAAAACGGCAGGGTGATAAGTCTCAGCCTCGGCTCTGCGGAGCATGACCTTTACGGTGAGCTGGACGTCTCGGGCATGAAGGAGCTTACTCTCCTCGATTGCAGCAACGGCAAGCTCTCCTCTGTGAACGCCTTCGGCTGCACCAAGCTTACGGAAGTTGACGCAAGCAATAACGAGCTTGAAAGCCTCAACGTAAAGGGCTGCTCCTCCATTAAAAGCATCAATGTTTCGGGCAACAGGCTGACCGAGCTCGACCTTGCCGATTGCAAAGGACGCATCACAAGCATCAACGTCAGCAACAACGAGCTCACGGAGCTCGAGCTTGCCGGCATGGCAAAGCTCATGAGCTTATCCGCCGACCACAACAGGCTCACCTATATAGTTGTGCCGAGCGAGTGCATAAAGCCCATGACCATAAGCTGCCGACAGAACGCGATAACCGAAGCCGTGATCAGCGGCTACGCGAACGAAATAGACCTCGGCGGCAATCCTCTTGTCAGCTTCCACATGAGCCCCAGGGGAAACAAAGTCGATATAGTTTCGGACGGGCATGGCGCATTCGACTGCGTTTTCATTAAGAATTCACACGACCCGAGGACCGGAGAAACATACGATTATTTGCAGGTAAACGGCAGCCCCAACGCCGGCTGCGAGTACCTGGGGCTCTTTTCGGACGACGAGCTTATGTGCGGTCCCAACGAGGCATAAGATCGGAAGAGCGTCGTGTAGGG
>CALEPU010000143.1 GCA_937913075.1 uncultured Clostridia bacterium | reverse complement strand
CGAGTATAGCGAAGCGACAGGTCGCCGGCTTTGACAGACATCGCGCCGATGAAACAGATGAAAAGTAAGGTGTATGTTCTCATAATTCAGTATTTCTGTAACGTTAAGGTGCAAAGGTACGATTAAGCGAGTAAAAATCCAAACTCGTTCGGACTTTTTCGAGCGTGAGCGCCCAAAAGCGCAGGTTAGGGCACGGCCACGAGGCTCATTTCCCTCACCTCGGCATCGTCGGCCGACGGCATCAGCGACACCGTGATGCGGTTCTCGCCGTCGGTGCGGAGCCAACATTCGGGCAGGTAGTATTCGGTTTGCGGCCCATTCTCGTAGCAGTGCCCGACGCAGTGGCCGTTGAGGTAGACAAAGCCGTTGCCCGAGTGGCGGAGGCGGAGATGGAGGACTCGTCCCTCGCCCTCTCTGATGGGGACGTTGCCCATAGAGAAATCGGCCGTGAAAAGGGAACAATAGGGGGAGGCCGACGCCTTGATGGCTTGTTCACGCTCCAAGTCCGCAAAAGACAGTTTCACGTGGCTGTCCCCTTCCCTCGGGGAGGACGGGAGGGGGTCATAGTCCTACTCCCCTTCGTAAACGACGGGGCAATAGATGTCCGTTCCTTTTGGGAATACTTCGCGGCCCTTCAAATCAACCAGCTCGATGATGCAGTTGACCGTGCGGTCAAGGAAATACCTGTCATGACTTACGACGATGACCGAGCCGTCGTAGTTTTTGAGATAACCCTCAAGCCAGTTAAGTGAACTGATGTCCAGATGGTTGGTGGGCTCATCCAGGATCAGCACGTCAGGCGAAGCCAAAAGCGTGCATCCCAGTTTAAGGCGCATCTTTTCACCGCCGGAGAGCCTGTCCGCTGGAGAGGCGGCATCTGAATCCTTGAATCCAAGACCCTTGAAT
Source organism: uncultured Clostridia bacterium (assembly GCA_937913075.1). Classification (GTDB taxonomy): domain Bacteria; phylum Bacillota; class Clostridia; order Christensenellales; family CAG-138; genus UBA3857. Next base: position 23,432 of record CALEPU010000143.1, on the reverse strand, counting down.
ATGCCGTTTACGTGACTTCTGTATGAATAACCGTCCAGAGCTTCGTACTGATCCCTGAGGTTGGACAGGATGCGTGCATGCTCCTCAAGCTCACCCTCGGGCAGGCCGTCAACCTCAGATTCCATGCGTTCGATCTTGGACTCCAGGCTCAAAACGTCCTGTCTGGTGTTTACGAGCACCTGCATCACGCTCGCACCGAACTGTACGGCCACGTCCTGCTCCAGATATCCAAGGGTTACGTCCCTGGATACGTGAACTTCGCCCTCATCAGGACTCTCCAGACCCATGATGATGCGTATGAGAGTGGTCTTGCCGGCACCGTTTGGGCCTACTATGGCACACCTGGCGCGCTCTTCCACGTGAAAGGAAGCTCCGGTCAGGACCGGAACCTCATTATATGATTTTGAAACGTTGGAAACCGAAAGAATCATCTGTCATCCGGCGTACGTCACGCGATCTCCTCGTATTTCTTTCTCACGGCCTGAATGAACTGTTCGGTATTGAGGACCACGATGTCGTCACGGCTGGTAATGAGCGCAAGGTCCTTGGTCATCCTGCCGGATTCTATGGTCCACAGCACTGCCCTTTCCATGTCATTGGCATAGGTGACCAGCGCATCGATCCCGTCGATCTCGCCGCGCTTGCGCAGCGCTCCGGTCCATGCGAAGATCGTAGCCACCGAATTGGTCGAGGTCTCCTCGCCGGCCAGGTGCTTGTAATAATGCCTCTGAACAGTACCATGGGCAGCCTCGAACTCATATACTCCGCTGGGACTTACGAGCACTGACGTCATCATGGCCAGGGAGCCAAATGCGGATGAGATCATGTCACTCATCACGTCACCGTCATAATTCTTGCATGCCCAGATGAATCCGCCCTTGCTCTTCATAACGCGTGCAACGGCATCATCAATGAGCGTATAGAAATATTCTATGCCTATCTCCTCGAATCTGGCCTTGTACTCTGTTTCATATATCTCCCGGAATATGTCCTTGAACCTGTGGTCATAGGTCTTGGAGATCGTGTCCTTGGTGGAAAACCACAGATCCTGCATGGTATCTATGGCATATTTAAAACAGCTGTGCGCGAAACTCGTTATCGACGCGTCAGTATTGTGTATGCCCTGCAGGACTCCGGCACCCCTGAATTCATGGATCAGTTCCCTGGTCTCGCTGCCGTCAGCAGCCGTATACGTGAGTTCAGCCTTGCCCGCGCCGGGAATCCGAATCTCGGCGTTCTTATATACGTCGCCATACGCATGCCTGGCCAGCGTGATCGGCTTTTTCCAGTTGCGTACGCAGGGTTCGATCCCCTTAACGACTATCGGTGCGCGGAACACCGTACCGTCAAGCGCGGCACGTATGGTGCCGTTGGGGCTCTTCCACATCTTTTTGAGGTTGTACTCGGTCATGCGCTGAGCATTGGGGGTAATGGTAGCGCACTTTACGCCAACGCCATACTTCTTGCAGGCGTTTGCCGCATCGACAGTGATCTGGTCGTCGGTCTCGTCCCTCTTGACAAGCCCGAGATCGTAATACTCGGTCTTAAGGTCTACGAAGGGGGTGATGAGGTGATCCTTGATCATCTGCCAAATGATGCGGGTCATTTCGTCGCCGTCCATCTCAACAAGGGGGGTCTTCATTTGAATTTTAGCCATAGTAAACAAATCTCCTTTAAAAAGCAAATCGTTTATTGATATCGTATCGTTCAGCGCCAAAGGGCGCAGGTTTGCGGAATATTACTCGACGGGAAGCTCGCTCGTGCAGTGGGGACACCTGGTTGCGTCGTCCGCGATCTCGGACTTGCAGAAGGGGCAAACACGCTTGGGAGCGGGAGCCTCCTCTTCCTTGGAGGTGAGATCCTTGAGCTTGTTGATGCCCTTGACGACGAAGAACAGGATAACGGCGATCATGAGGAAGTTGATTATAACGCTGAGAAGATTGCCGTACCTGAGGATGTTCGCGCCGGCCTCGGTCGCCTGCTCGGCAGTCATGCCGGCTGCGTCGACGCCATTGAGAACGATGTACTTGTTGGTAAGGGAATCGGTCTTAAACAGCAGACCGATGAGCGGCATGAAAATATCATCGACGAGGGACGAAACGATCTTGCCGAATGCGCCGCCGATGATAACGCCGATAGCCATGTCCAGCACATTGCCCTTGAGAGCAAACTTTTTAAACTCTTTCAACATAAAAATGCACCTCCATAGTTAGTTACTTTAAGCATAACCTATTTTGGTGATTTTTTCAATAGCTGAGAAGAATATAACATTTTAAGCTCGCAGCATTAATGCCGAGAGCCCCGCAAGAAGCAAGACGCCCGACAGCGCTCCGGCGCCCGCCTTTATCCGCCCGGAGGAAAAGCAATGCACGCTGTAAAGCAGGGCGTATATCGCCGCTGCCGATGCTGCCGTCAAATAGATTATCATGAACGCTCCTTTCATTTAGCGGGTTCAGTCAATTCAACGCGGAAGCTCACCTGCGAGTTCTTATATTTTTCCTTCCAATCGTACTGTTCCCAGCTTTCTGCGGAGGTAAATCTTTTGGAAAGCGCAGTGCCCAGCCTTGCCGCATCGCATGAAGCTTCGCGGCATTTTAAGAACACCTTTTCAAGCTCGGCTTCGATAAGCTCCGAAGCTTCATCTTGCAGCCAAGATGATATCTCGTCCTTATCCGCTCCGGTGCCGATAGTTCTGACGGTCGCGTACAGCCTTACCTTGATCAAAAAATCCGCTCCATTGTCGTAAATACCGGTAACCTCTGTATTATTTGATATTATTCTAAACTGAAGCGTTACTGTGCCGAACCGTTCCGTATCCAACAGCAGTTCGCCTTCTTTGAACTCCCCTGCGGCTATATTGAGGAGCATGGTTTCTCTTCTGTCAAGCTTGCCCGTCATAACCCAGCCGTCAAACAGCGCCGAGCCTGTCGCTCCCGATTGGAGCCCGCCTATGCTCTGACCCTTCTCCGCGTCCTTCAAAGGATCCTCCCCATCCTCCTCCGACTTCTTCTGTTTCATATCGGTAATGATGGTTTCATCGTAACTGCCGAGCGCCGAGCAAATATCGAATCTGCCCTCATTGCATGCTTCAAGCATGCGGCTGAGCGTTGTAACGGAGACCATGCCTGTGAGATACTTATCCTGCGTTATTGCCGATTGCAGCTTCGTAATATTCGCGTCGTTGTTAGCTGCAAGTCCGCCAATAACGGTTGAAGCATCGGGCTCGCAGACCATAACGACGGCAGACAACCTCACCCGCAGACTTTCAAGGTTCTCACCCATTATGCCTTTGATCATTCCATCCTTTGCCGCTTTCTCCCCGATGAACATAAAATTCATCCTGCTGAAATCGAGCACGAACGGGATCCTGCCCTCAAGTCTGTTTATAGCATCGTAAATATTTGCGCCTTTTTCGGCAATAATGCTTGCGCCTCCATCGGAGCTGCCGGCTGAGTCGGCGCTTTCCCTTTGTAGCATAAACGTGAAATAGAGCTCGCCGCCATCGAGCTCATCAATGCCGAGCGATATGACATAGCCGTAGCCTTCAATATCCACCGGATCAAGACATCCCGCGCCAAGCAGCAGTATCACCGCCAAGAGTATCAAGCCTATCATCCTCTTTATCATTCCCCTTCCTGCCTCCTATAACGGTAATCGCCGCTGCCGCTGCCGGCAGAATAAGTATTGCGCCGGCGCCGTATTTTGCGGCAACCTTCAAAACATCCCCCGTCGCCTTTTCCGCGGTTATCAGTCCCGCCACGGCAGCGCCGCACAGGAATGCCGAAAGCACTGCAATATTGGGCGTAACGTCTGCCTGCCCAAGCGTCCTTGCGGCAAGCAGCGCGGCTGCATATATGCAGTATGCGCTCGTAAGAAAGCCTCCGTTCACCCACAGCATGGTAAGCAGCTTATCGAGCCCCATAATATAGTTCTTTTCGATACTGAGGCTGCTTACCTTGCAAAGCGGCATGAACATTCCGGTCAGCGCCTGATATGAAAACACCCTCGAAAGCATAAGGTTTACCGCAAAGCAAATTATTGCGGAAGCCATAGCCGCAAGTACGCCCGATTTTCTTGCGGTCTTAATATCGTTAATCCCATCGGGGCATACAAGCAGTCCAAACAGCGGCGGTAAAAAGTTCAGCTGCTGCGAGGATACAAAGCCTGTAAACCAAGCCGCGCCTCCCTGCCGCAAAGGATACATTCTGTACTCATGCTGGCGCGGTATTGACACGACTATCAGCACAGCGAGCGAAATAAGCAGCACCGGCGCAAAGCACTTTGCCGTCCTGCCGAGCGTTTCAAACCCCATCCAAGCAAGCACGACTACACAAGGTAGCATGAACAAAAGCAGCGCTCTGTAATCGACTCCGTTATATATCTCTTCGTGCATCACTCCGGCAAACTTGAGCATTGGGCAAACGGCACAATACATGAGGGCAGCGCAGGTAAGAAGCGAAAGCAGCGTGCCGATAAAGCCGCCAAAAGCGCCCCTGTACAGCTCCCACAACCCGCGCCTTGCACGTCTTTCGATTGCATACGATACGGCAATAAACGGCACAAGCGATAAAAGAGCCGCAAAAGGGATCGTGAGATAACTCAGGTTTCCATTTGCATATGCCGTACTTCCGTCAATATTGAAGAGTCCGTTCGTCGTCATTGCTATCGCAGTGAGCGACGCAGCTTCCGCCGGACCGATACTGCCAAGCCTATACCTCACAAGCAGCCTCCGTATTTTTCATGGAGTCACACCGTTCTCAAATCGTCGGATGTGTTAAACTGATCCTCCGCTCTTGTACTGCCGCCTATATCTCCGCGCAGTATCGTTGGTCGCTTTGACGCTGTCTTAGGGGCAAAAGGCGCAAGGAACGGCACGCCGAAGCTTTTTTTCGATGCTATGAGTGCGGCGCCTAATTGCAGCGCGGCAGCCATTGCAAGCATACCGCCGAGCCATGCCGCAAGCACCAACGCCATTCGGAAATACGCAGCGGCAATTTGTGTGGAATAATCGGGTATACAGAAGTTTCCCAGTCCCGAAAGCGCAACTATGATCAGCACGACAGTGCTTGCAAGGTTTGCCGCGACAGCCGCCTGCCCCATTATGAGACCGCCGATAATGCCTATTGCCTGACCTATGCTTCCGGGTACTCTGAGCCCCGCTTCCCTGATAAGCTGAAACACCAACAATAAAAGTATCATCTCCACCGCGATAGGCTCGAACACCATCCTGCGGGAAGCTATTACAGTGCTCAAAACCTCAGTCGTGAGAGAGCCCTGATGATACATTGCGAGCGCCAGAAAATACCCCGGAAGAACTATTGAAATTAACGCGCCGGCGTATCGCACAAAGCGAAGCAGATTACCCAGAGGCTTCCTCATATAGATATCCTCGGGGCTTGACATAAGCGAGAACAGCGTAACCGGCAGCACCGTTGCAAGCGGGCTGCCCTCTGTGATGATGCAAACGCAGCCGGAAAGGATATGAGAACTAGCCCTGTCGGGTCTTTCAGTCGAGAGAGTCTGCGGTATCGGAAGAAAGCTTCTGTCCTCTATCATCTGCTCGACTGTACCGCTGCCCAGAACCGACTTTGTACTGACTTGCGCTAATCTCCGTTTGACCTCTGCAACGAGCGCGGGATCTGTCCTTCCCTCGCGGTAAATAAGTGCAAGCCTTGTATTGTTTTCACCGCCGGAGCTTTTTAGCTCCACGACAAGATCCTCAGTGTGTATCAAGCGGCGAATGAGCGTAATGTTGGTGCGAAGGCTCTCCGTAAAGCTCTCCTTTGGACCAAAGACGACCTTTTCGTTTTCCGCAGCGCCAATGCTTCGCTTTTCAAATCCGTGTGTGTCAAGCAAAATGCATTCGTTCTCACCATCTATAAAAAGCGCTGTCATTCCGTCCATTATTCCGTCGTTGACTGCGCCCGCATCCTTTTCTATGCTCGCTTCCGATATCTGAATGACCGACCTTAGCAGCAGATCGCATGCGCCGTCTTCAGCATCCGTAAGCTGATCAAGGGCGTTCACTTCGAGCTGCATCAGCGGTCGCAGAATAAAATCGTTGATCTTGGCGTCATCCGCCATACCGTTCATGTAGACTACCAGCGCGCCTATCTCTCCGCATACAACTATCCTTCTTAATATAAGGTCCTTGTTAACGTCAGCACTGAATTGTTCCCTTAAATATCGCTCTGTTTCATCTATCGAAGGAGGGATACGTCTGAATTTACTCTTGTCCTCATGCAGGGTATCGCTCCATTTGCCGAAAACCTCGGGCGTGCCCTCCTCGCGTTCGAGCAATTCAAACCCGGTATTCTCACGGTCAAATTTTAATAATTTATCTATATTTTGTATCAAGCCCATGTTTTTATCCTTCCCGAGAGCATATAAGCGCAGTATGTCCTTTTTTTATAAATATATTAGTGAATATACTGTATTTAGGGGCATTTTTATTTTATAATAGAAGGAACAAAGCAGTTGACTTTTAAAGGAATTGCATAAAAGGACTATAATTTAAAGGAGGTATTCATTTTGAAACAGCTAATGCTTGGCAATGAGGCCATCGCAAGAGGCGCATATGAAGCGGGCGTCAGAGTATCGAGCGCTTATCCCGGTACTCCCAGTACAGAGATCAATGAAAATATCGCCAACATTAAGGAGATATATTCCGAGTGGGCCCCCAATGAGAAGGTAGCGGTCGAGGTAGCCTTGGGCTCCGCGGTCAGCGGCGCCAGAGCCATGGCCTGCATGAAGCACGTAGGTCTTAACGTAGCGGCCGACCCCTTCTACACCGCCACCTACACCGGCGTCAATGCCGGCCTCGTAGTTGTCGTTGCGGACGATCCCGGTATGCACTCCTCACAGAACGAGCAGGATACGAGGCTCATCGCCCGTGCTTCTCACGCGCCCTGCCTTGATCCTTCCAACAGTCAGGAATGTAAGGATTTCATGAAGCTCGCTTTTGAGATCAGCGAACAGTATGATACCCCCGTAATAGTCCGTCTTACTACAAGGGTCGCTCACGCCCGTACGCTCGTCGAGCTTGGCGAGCGCGAGGAAAGAGAGCTGCTCGAGTACAAGAAGGACATCAAAAAATACGTTTCCATGCCCGCCAACATGATCGGTCGTCATCTCGTTGTTGAGGATAGGGAGAAGCGCCTTGCCGAGGATGCAAGCGCAATGCCCGTTAACCGCATTGAGTGGGGCGACCGCAAGGTCGGCGTTATCACCAGCGGCGCTGCTTACAATTACGTCAAGGAAGCAATGCCCGAGGTTTCCGTTTTAAAGCTCGGTCTTGCTTACCCAATGCCCCGCAGACTCATTGAGGAATTTGCCGCCGGCGTTGAGACGCTTTACGTTATCGAGGATATGGAGCCCTTCTATGAGGATACCATCAAGAGCTGGGGCATCGCCTGCTCCGGCAAGGATAAGACGGGTCTTCAGGGCGAGCTCTTCATGCACAAGCTCGAGGAAAAGTTCAAGGGCGCCGAGCCTGCCGGTCCCGCGAATACCCAAGGCATTCCCAACCGTCCTCCCGTGCTCTGTCCCGGCTGCCCTCATCGCGGTCTTTACTACGTGCTTGGCAAGTTAAAGCTTACGGTTTGCAGCGATATCGGCTGTTACACTCTTGGCGCTCTGCCCCCTCTCTCCGGCGTTGATACCTGCGTCTGCATGGGCGCTTCCATCGGTATGGCACACGGCATGGAGAAGGCAAGAGGGACTGAGCAGGCGAAGCACACCGTTGCCGTTTTAGGCGACAGCACCTTCTGCCACAGCGGCATGACCGGTCTTCTCAACATGGCGTACAACCGCTCCGTCGGCACCGTTATTATTGCCGATAACTCCATCACCGGAATGACCGGTCATCAGAACAACCCCGCAAACGGTCTCGATATCCACGGCGAGCCCACGACTCAGCTCGATATCGTCAAGCTTTGCGAGGCTATGGGCGTGGCTTCCTGCCGCATAGTCGATCCCTTCGACCTTAAAGAGACCGAGAAGGTGCTGCGCGAGGAGGTCGAGCGCGACGGGCTTTCCGTAGTAATAAGCCGCCGTCCCTGCGCTCTCATAATCAAGCAGACCAACAAGCCCTTTGTGAGCGATCCCGACAAGTGCCGTAACTGCGGCATGTGCTTAAAGGTCGGCTGCCCCGCCATCATCAAGACGGAAAAGGGCGTTAAGATAGACCCCACCCAGTGTGTAGGCTGCGGCATGTGCGCTCAGCTCTGCCACTTTGGCGCTCTGCATACCGCTGAGTAAGAACAGGAGGTAAGTATGTTCAACATCGTTATCGTCGGCGTGGGCGGACAGGGTACGCTCCTTGCCAGCAAAATATTGGGTCAGCTCGCTATGAATTCGGGCTACGACGTTAGAGTCAGCGAGGTTCACGGTATGAGCCAGCGCGGCGGCAGCGTCATCACCTTCGTTCGCATCAGCAACGATCAGCCCCTCTACTCCTCCATAGTTGAGCAGAAGCAGGCCGATGTAGTCCTCGCGTTTGAGAACCTCGAGGCGCTTCGTGCCATTCCCTATGTTAAGGATGGCGGCACTATGGTAATCAACACTCAGGAGATACTGCCCATGCCCGTTATCAACGGTCTGACAGAGTATCCCAAGGATTGCCTTGAACGCTGCCGTGAGGCGTGCAAGACCGTTGAGATCAATGCTGTCGAAATTGCGCACGAGTGCGGCACCTATAAGGCGAGCAACGTAGTGCTTCTCGGTGTGCTTGCAAAGAGCCTTCCCTTCTCCGTTGATGAGTGGAAGAAGGCTATCGAGCAGTGCGTTAAGCCCAAGTTCCTTAACGTCAACCTTGACGCCTTCGACAGAGGCTACAACTATTAAGGCTGCGGGTATAGATTATGTACGATTTTACCAAAGCGATAGACCGGCACAACACCGGCTCTATAAAGTATGATTTTGCACCCGAACCCGTCAAGGGTTCGGGCTTTGTACCTTTGACGATCGCCGATATGGAGTTTGCCGTTTGTCCCCATATTACAGACGCCGTCAAGCGCGCTGCCGACAGCGGAGTTTACGGCTACACCTATGAGGACGATAGCTATTGGCAGGCCGTTAAGGGCTGGATGCTCAAAAGGCACAACTGGCAGGTCGAGCGTGATTGGCTCGTTACCACCAACGGCGTCGTTCCTGCGCTCAATATAGCCGTCAACGCCTTCACCCAAAAGGGCGACGGTATCATTATTCAGTCCCCCGTCTATCCTCCGTTTTGGAGCAGTATCAGGGATTGGGACCGTCGTATTATAGAAAACCCGCTCAAATGCACCGACGGACATTACGTGCCCGATTTTTCCGACCTTGAAGCCAAATGCGCCGATCCTAATAACAATGTCAAGGCGATGATACTGTGCAGTCCTCATAACCCCATAGGTCGTGTCTGGACAAGGGATGAGCTTATGAAGATAGCCGATATCTGCAATCGCCATAACGTGCTTGTGATAAGCGATGAGATCCATAACGACCTCATACTGCCGGGCTTCGAGCATACAGTTTACGCCACTCTGCCGAATGCGGGCGAAAATTGGATCGTCTGTACCGCACCGAGCAAGACCTTTAACCTTGCCGGGCTCGCAAGCTCCAATATCTTCATCCCCGATGAAAAAATGCGCGAAGCCTTCAAGCGGTATATGCACATGGGCGGCAGCGGCTGTCTGCCCTACTTTGCAAGAGCCGCAACCACCGCGGCATATAACGAGGGCGGAGCATGGTTGGACGAGCTCATTTCTGCCCTCGACGAAAACTTTAAGTACCTCTATGATTTTTTGAGCGAGCGTCTGCCCATGATAAAGGCCGTTCGCACAGAGGGTACTTATCTTGCATGGCTCGATATGCGCGCACTCGGAATGGATGCCGAAGCGCTTGAAGGGTTTGTTCTTAACAAAGCGCATCTTGCTCTTGATGAAGGCTATATCTTCGGCGACAACGGCAAGGGCTTTGAGAGATGGAACCTTGCTATGCCCAAGCATCTTTTGGAGGATGCGCTTTTACGGCTTGAAGCCGCAGTCAAATCATTATAAATAAAAATGCTTGATTTAAGTTTACTAAATCCACCACAGAGGCAGGCCGTCGAATGTGTCGACGGTCCGCTTCTTGTGCTTGCAGGCGCCGGAAGCGGCAAGACCCGCGTGCTGACATACAGGATAGCCAACCTTATAGAAAACCACGGCGTACATCCTTGGCAGATACTCGCCCTTACCTTTACCAACAAGGCTGCGGGTGAAATGCGCGAACGTGCCGAGCGTCTGACCGGACTCAACGCGAAGGATATGTGGGTGATGACATTCCACTCCTTCTGCTGCCGTATACTGAGGTATGATATCGACAAGCTCGGTTACAGCTCCCAATTCACAATTTACGACGACAACGACCAAAACACGGTAATCACCGAGATAATAAAGCGCCTCGGCGTTGACGAAAAGCAGTTCCCAAAGAGCTATCTCCGCTCTATAATAAGCGAAGCAAAGAACAGCACCGATGCTCCCGAAGAGTATCTTGCCGAGGTAGGCGATATGGCGGGCAAGACCATAACCGTTTACCGCGAGTATCAAAAACGGCTCGCATCGGCAAACGCTCTCGATTTTGACGATCTGCTGCTCAAAACCGTCGAGCTTTTTAAGAAGTGCCCCGAGGTGCTTGATAAATACCGCAGGCGTTTCAGCCACGTACTCGTTGACGAGTATCAGGATACCAACGCGATACAGTATAAAATAGTGCGTCTTTTATGTGAGGAGAGCCGCAATATCTGCGTCGTTGGCGACGACGATCAATCCATATACGGCTGGCGCGGCGCCGACATCCGCAATATACTCGATTTCGAGAAGGACTTTAAAGGCGCGACAGTCGTCAGGCTCGAACAGAATTATCGCTCGACAAAAGCCATTCTCGATATGGCAAACAACGTAATCAAGCACAACATGGGCAGGAAGCCCAAAACGCTTTGGACAGACCGCGAGAGCAATGAAAAGGTCGAGCTCCTGACGGTCGACAGCGAGCGTGAGGAGGCATATACCATAGGCACGCTGATCGCCGCAGGGCACAGACGCGGCAGAAGCTATAACGATTTTGCCGTGCTCTACCGAACTCATGCGCAAAGCCGCACGATAGAGTCCGTGCTCCAACAGAGCTTCCGTATACCCATATCGCTTATCGGGGGCACAAGGTTCTACGAATATAAAGAAGTCAAGGATCTTTTGGCATACCTGCGTCTGGTTGCGAACGCCACCGACGACGTTGCCTTCAAGCGCATTGTCAACGTGCCGAAAAGAGGCATCGGTGATACTACTGTCCGTGAGCTTGCCGCGTTTGCAGAGCAAAGGGACGTATCCCTGCTCAATGCGGCTACCTCCGATCTTTTGCCCTCGCGGTTGGCAGCTAAGCTCTCCCCCTTTATCTCGCTTATGACCGACCTGTTTGTCGCAAGGAAGGAGCTTCCCCTTGACGGGCTGACAGAGCTGATAATCGAGAAAACGGGTTACCTTGCCTACCTTGCAGAGCAGCAGGACGGCATACTCGAAACGCGAGTACAGAACATTGAGGAGCTTTTGGGCGCCATGCGCGAACACATGCAGGAGATCGAGGGTACAGACTCCGATCCTTTAAACTCCTTCCTTGAAAACGCCGCGCTGCTCTCTTCCTCCGACGGCATATCGGAAGAAGACGGCACCGTCAAGCTTATGACGCTCCACTCAGCTAAGGGTCTGGAATTCCCTGTTGTCTTCATGCCGGGCATGGAGGAGAACATTTTCCCCTCCTCCAAATCGCGCGACGACGATACAAGGCTTGAAGAGGAGCGCAGGCTTTGCTACGTGGGCATAACAAGGGCAAAGCAAAAGCTTTATATGTTAAACTGCCGCTCGCGTATGCTCTACGGCGAACACGCCCGCAACAAGCCCTCGCGCTTTTTGGTCGAGATGGGGCTTGTAGACGAAGAGGAGCTTGAAAAGCAAACCGCATACGACTTTGACGACGCTCAGGGTTACGGTTACGGCTCGTCTTACGGCGGAAGAAAGAGCTATGGCTTCGGCGGCGGCTCATATTCAAAGCCCGCAAAGAGCTCAAGCCAAACCTCCTCGGGCTCAGCCATTGTCACAAGAAGCAAGCCCGCTGCCGCAGCTCCTGCCAAACCGCAGGGATTTGCCTCTTCGTACGGCAAATACACCTCTCCCGCAGCTCAAAGCTCCGCTCCCGCCGGCGGCAAGATACTTGTCGGCAGCTCTTACAAAAAGATGCAGCGTGTCGTTCACGATACTTTTGGGCGAGGCGTTGTGACCGATGTATCCGGCAGCGGCAATTCCGCCATAATAACTGTCGATTTTGAAAAGGTCGGCGTTAAACGGCTTGCCGCCGCATACACGCCGATGAAAGCGGAGGATAATTAAGTGGATGCCGAAATGAGAATGAGGGAGCTTGTAACTCTCCTCAACAAATATGCCAAGGCTTATTACGTCGAAGACGCCTCTCCCGTTTCGGACGCGGAGTACGATGCTCTGTTTGACGAGCTGTTAAAGCTTGAGTCGGAAACAGGCTTCAGCTTGCCCGACTCGCCCACACACAGGGTCGGCGGCGCACCGCTTTCGGCCTTTGAGGAGCACGCGCATATCCGCAGACTGTGGAGCCTCGATAAGGTCAAGACCTTTGAAGATCTTCGTGAATGGGCTGCAAAATGCGAAGCCTCCGGAAACGGTTTGCAGAAGTACATGCTGCAATATAAGTTCGACGGGCTCACGCTTAACCTCACATATGAGGGCGGAAAGCTCGTCTATGCCGCAACTCGCGGCAACGGCATAGTAGGCGAGGGCATACTGCCACAAGCGCGGACGATCAAGTCCATACCACTGTCCATTCCTTATCAGGGCAAAATGGAGGTCAGAGGCGAGTGCTATATGCGCGTTTCGGTGTTGAACGAGCTCAATGCCCAAGGCGGCTCTGAGCAGCTTAAAAACCCGCGCAACGCCGCTGCCGGCGCTCTTAGAAACCTCGACCCGAAGGTGACAGCCTCACGAAGGCTTGATTTTACCGCGTACGACGTTGGCTATATCGAGGGCGCCGAGTTCGGTCACCAGACCGAGATGCTCGATTTCCTGCGAAGCAACGGCTTCGAGGTCAACGAGTTTGCATTCGTTGGCGGCATAGATGAAGTGATCAATGAGATCGGCGCTGCCGAGGAGCGGCGTTTTGAGCTCGATTACGATATCGACGGCATGGTGATAAAGCTCAACGACATGCGCCTTGCCGAAAGTTTGGGCTACACCGACAGGTTCCCCCGCGGCGCGATCGCATACAAGTTTGCCGCACAGGAACAAACGACGGTCGTTGAGGATATCACTTGGGAGGTCGGCAGGACGGGCAAGCTTACGCCGCTCGCGCACGTTGAGCCCGTTGAGCTGATGGGCGCGACCATCCGCAGGGCGACCCTAAACAATTATGACGACATAAAGCGCAAGCGCGTCGGTATCGGCACAAGAGTTTTCATCCGCCGCAGCAACGACGTTATACCCGAGATCTTGGGAAGCTGCGATCCCGGTGAGCCGGAAAATCCCGTTTATCCGCCCGAGCACTGCCCCTTCTGCGGGGCGCATACCGAGCAGCGCGGCGCGCACATATTCTGCACTAATGCGCTCTCATGCACTCCGCAGATCACGGCGACTCTCGCGCATTTTGCCTCGCGTGACGCAATGGATATCGAGGGTTTCTCCGAAAAGACGGCTGAGCTTTTGATAAACGAGCTCGGCATAAAGAGCATTCCCGAGCTTTACGAGCTCAAAGCAGCCGATTTTTCGGGGCTTGCGGGCTTTGGCGAAAAGAAGACTGCAAACCTGCTCGAAGCTATCGAGGGCAGCAAGCACCCTCAGTTGGCGGCGTTCATATTCGCTCTCGGCATACCGAACGTCGGCATAAAGACCGCAAGGGATCTCGCGGCTGAATTCGGCTCGCTTGTTAAATTCAGAGCATGCACTCGTGAGGAGCTTAAAGGCATTTCCGACGTCGGCGAAATAGTTGCCGACAGCATTTTGACCTTCTGGCAGGACGAGCGGCTTTCATCGCAGGTCGACAGGCTTTTGCAGTTGGGCGTCGCACCGCAGGAGGCAGCGACCAAAACACAGGATATCCTCTCCGGCAAAACGCTCGTCGTCACGGGCACGCTTGCACGTATGGACAGGCGGAGCATTGAAGCGCTTATAGAGGAGCTTGGCGGACATGCAGCAGGCAGCGTCAGCCGCAAGACCGATTACGTGGTATACGGTGAGAACGCGGGCAGCAAGCTCGATAAGGCAAGGCAGCTTGGCGTTGCCCTGCTTACAGAGGACGAATTTTTCGAGATGGTGAACAGATAAATGAGAACGGGCAAGCTTACAAACGAACAGCTTGACAGGCTTATTCTGAGCAAGCTGCGTCATACGAGGGACGAGGTTGTCTGCGCCCCGAGCATTGGAGTTGACTGCACTGCGGTCAAATTCGGCGAAGAGCTGGCAGTGCTTTCCTGCGACCCTATAACCGCCGCAGAAAAGGGCGTTGGCAGGCTCACGGTCAACGTAAGCTGCAACGACGCAGCGGCAGCAGGCGCGGAGCCCATCGGGCTTATGATAACGCTCCTCCTCCCCCCTTCCGTCAATGAGGAAGATATCGGCGCTGTTATGGACGAAATAGTCGAGGCGGCAAGCGCGGCTAAGGTCGATATCATCGGCGGTCATACCGAGGTCACGAACGCCGTAACTAAGATAGTCACCTGCGCGACCGTCATTGCGAAGCCTGTCGGTGCAAGTATTATTTCGCCCAAAGGCATGCTTCCAGGCGATGATATAGTCGTGACCAAGCACGCAGGCTTAGAGGGTGCGCTGCTGCTCGCTCATTCCGCTCCCGATGGGTTCTTGACCGCGGCAGAGCAAGCAGAGGTCGATACATTTGCCGATATGACGAATGTTGTCAGAGAGGGTATTTTTGCCGCCAAAAACGGCGCGCACGCCATGCACGACGTTACCGAGGGCGGAATTCTCGGCGCTCTTTGGGAGATGTGCAAGGCTTCCGGCTGCGGCATAGAATTCGACCGCAAGCTCATACCCATGCGCCCCGTTACCAAAAAGCTCTGCCGTTATTTTGATATCGACCCATATAAGCTCATTTCAAGCGGCAGTATGCTGATAGCCGTCAGCGACGGCAAAGCGCTTGTCGAGGGGCTTCAAGCGATCGGAGTTGATGCCGCCGTTATCGGCAGGGCTTTGAGCCTTGACAGAGAATGTGAAGTGTTCGATCTTGAAGGAACCGTTATCGACCCACCCGAGGCAGACGAGATATATAAGGTCTGCTGATTATCATTAGAGCAACCGAAAAGCCCCCGCCGAAGCGGGGGCTTTGATTTAGCTTTCAGCTAATGCCGAATTGATCGGTATTAGTTACCGGCAAGGTACAGAGCGAGAACGGAAACGTCGGCGAAGGTAACATCGCCATCTTCGTCAACGTCTGCGTTGATCTGACCCTGCTCAGTGAGATCGGCAGTACCGGCGCAGAAGAAGTACATAGCGGAAACGTCGGAGAAGGAAACCTCACCGTCGCAGTTCGCATCGCCCCAGAGGTAATCACTCTGATTCTCCTCGTAAAGAACGAACATGCTGCCCATTATCATACCAACGGAAGCATTCTCATCACCAAGAGTACCGGTATCAACACCGATGCCGGTGGCCAAGTCATAAACAGCCATGTGCAGACCTGCGGAGTCGTTGCAAGCCCAGTAGAGCATACCGTCGAAGGGATTGTAGTACATGCACTGGAAATACTGACCAACACCGCCATTGAACATCTCAGAAGCGGAATAGTCGCTTGCATAGCCATAGGCAAAGCCGGTGGAACCATCGGAGAAGGTATAGTTGGGAGCGTACATAAGAAGCTCGCCGTAGTTGATATCAGCAGCAATGAACATGCCGCCGCCGGCATAAGTACCGAAGGAGGGTAGCATGTAAAGCTGATCGCCATTGGAGTCAGTAGCAGTGTAGGTATCAACGAGGACCTCGTCCATAGCGCCGGTCTCGAGGTTAACAGTAGCAAGATAGTAGTTGGTGTAATAGTTGCTGGAGTTTACACCATAGAAGCCGCCGTACATAACGCCGGTATCGAAGCCGTAGGACATCCAATCGGCTGCCTGAGCGAGACCGGAAGCGATAGTGGTAACGGTGAACTCATTGAAGGGATCAATGGAAACGAAATCATAGGTGCTGCCATTTGCGGCATAAGCGTAAATGACCTGATCAACGGGATGCCAAGTTGCGGAATAATAGGTGGTATCACCCTCCTGAGCAAGCTCAAGGAGACCGGTCTCAGCTACCCAATACCAGTTGTTGCTGTAACCGCTTGCATCGTGATCATACATAGCGAAGCCGAGCATGTACTCAGTCTCAAAGGTGCTGCCCTCAGAAACGGTGACAGTGCAGGAAGCGGATACGCCGTTCTGAGCAGTAGCGGTGATGGTAGCAGTACCAGCGCCCATAGCCATAACGCCGCCTATGTTGTTAACAAGAGCAACGGAAGCGTCGCTGGTGCTCCAAGTGACGGACTGATAAGTCGCGTTAGAGGGAACAACGGTAGCGGTGAGCTGAGAAGAACCGGTGACCTCAAGAGCGAGAGTCTCAGCACTGAGCGTAACGCCGGTGACATCAATAAGCTCACCCATGGTACCAACCTGAATGTAGTCAAGCATGAGGGCATTCATACCGGAGGAGTTATGACGGAAGGCGACGGAAACAGTCCTGCCGGCATAAGCGGTAATGTCAACATAACGCTGGACATATTCCTCGGTATCAAAGCTCTCAACATCAACAATGGTCTCCCAACCATCGGGGGTGATGGAATGATCGGAAAGCTCATAGCCTTCGCCCTCTTCGCTGATCAGAACCTGAACGCTATCGGGCCAAGTTGCCTGAAGGGAACGAACATAATAGCTGAGATAGTAAGACTGACCATCGGAGGGGATGGTAATCTCAGGAGTGACGAGCCAGTTATCAGGGGTCAGATCGCCAGTGCTCTGAGTATAGGAACGAGACCAAGCAAAGGTGCTTCCATCCTTAGCGTAATCAGCGCCGGCACTGTAGAAGCCCCAGTTGTAGCCGTCGCCGTCTCGGTCAGACATCCACCAAGCGGAAAGGTCCTCGGTAGACTCAAAGCTGCAATCAAGAAGATCACCGTTGATAACTACTACGTCATCACGCATAGCTTCACGGGTCTGCTCAAGGCGAGCTGCCTCAACAAGAATGTCACGCTTTACAGGCTTAAAGGTGTTATCATTAACACGCGCGCCAGCAGTGACGGGGATGAGTGCCATAACCATAAGAAGGGCTACGACAATCGCAATCGTTCTTTTCATTGTGTTTTTCTCCTTCTATATTTTTTCGGTATAGTATATACCTCTGTTATTATACCAGACTAAGCGTTATGTGTAAAGAGTATTTGAAGAATATAAAAGCAAATTTCACATTTGCAGCCCAATCTGATATATTCTATGTGAAAATTACGGATACCAATGGGGACGGTTCTATTTGGTTCAGCGGGAAGCTTCGCACCGGCAGCAAGCATTATCCGAGCCAAAAAGAACCGTCCCCATCGGTCTTAAATTCAGCGTAATCCCACCCTTGCAAACGCGAGGTCGAGCGTTTTTTGCGCGGTCTCCCCTGCCTTTTCGGCGCCGTTTTTGAGAACCGAATCGAGATAGGTTACGTCGGCGAGTATGCGCTTATACTCCTGCTGTACGGGCTCTATCTCGGCAATAACGGCTTCGGCGACGGCGGTCTTCAATTTGCCGTAGCCCGCGCCCTCGAAATCCTTCACAGCTTCCTCCATGGTTTTACCGGTACAGGCGCAATAGACAGTCAAAAGGTTATTGCAGCCGTATCTGCCCTCGGCATAAGCTATGACGGGCTCGCAATCGGTGACGGCCTTTTTGAATTTCTTCATAATAACGGCGGGCTCGTCGAGCAGCGAAATATAGCCGTTGGGGTTGGTATCGGTCTTCGACATCTTATGCTCGGGATCCTGCAAGCCCATTATCCTTGCGCCGAACTTGGGCATTATGGGCTCAGGCACGACAAAGGTCTCACCAAAGGCATTGTTGAACCTTATGGCGATATTACGGGCAAGCTCGACATGCTGCTTCTGGTCCTCGCCCACGGGAACGTAATGGGGCTGGTAGAGCAGGATGTCCGCCGCCATCAGGGACGGATAGGTGAACAGGCCCGCGTTGATATTGTCGGCGTGCTTCGCGGCCTTGTCCTTGAACTGGGTCATCCGCTGAAGCTCTCCCATGTAGGTGAAGCAGTTCAGGATCCACGCGAGTTCCGCATGGGCCGGAACATGGCTCTGAATAAACAGCGGGCTTCGCTCGGGGTCTATGCCGCAGGCGATCAGAAGCGCAGCCATAGATCTTGTCTGCTGCCTCAGCTCATCGGGATCGTTCCTTACTGTTAAGGCGTGCAGATCGGCAACCATGTAATAGCAATATTTATCATCCTGCTGCATAAGGCGCCAGTTGCGGAGAGCCCCTATGTAGTTGCCTAAGGTGGGTATGCCCGTGGGCTTGATACCGCTCAAAATGATCTTCTTGTCCATATCCGGACCCTCCTTCTTAAAATAATTAAGAATGATTATAACATAAAAGGGCGGTGTGGAAACCGCCCTTTGATAATATATTCTGTATGAGGATGGCGTCAGATGCCCATTTCCTCCTTGACCTCCTTGAAGCACTTAACGGCGAAGTCGAGATCCTCCTTGGTATGACCGGCGGAGACCTGAGTCCTTATCCTGTCCTTGCCCTTAGGCACAACGGGATAGCAGAAGCCGACCACATAAACGCCCTTATCGAGCATGCGCCTTGCAAACACCTGTGCAACCTTCGGATCGTAGAGCATAACGGGCACTATGGGATGGGTGCTCTCGATAACGTCGAAGCCTATCTTGCCGAGCTGCTCGCGGAAATACTTGGTGTTCTCGTGTACCTTATCGCGCAGCGCGGTGGACTCGGTCAGCATATTGATAACCTCGATGGAAGCGGCACAGATAGCAGGAGCGAGAGTATTGGAGAAGAGATAAGGACGGCTCTTCTGCCTGAGCATATCAATTATCTCCTGCCTTGCACAGGTGTAGCCGCCGGATGCGCCGCCCATTGCCTTGCCAAGGGTGCCGGTGATGATATCAACACGACCCATCACGCCGCAAGCCTCGTGAGTGCCGCGGCCATGCTCGCCCATGAAGCCGACAGCATGGCTGTCATCGACCATAACGAGCGCGTCATATTCCTCCGCGAGGTCGCAGATGCCGTTTAGGTTGGCAATAATGCCGTCCATGGAGAATACGCCGTCAGTCGCAATGAGCTTAATCCTTGCGTCCTTGGCGGCCTCGAGCTGAGCCCTGAGGTCTTCCATGTTGTTGTTCTTATAGCGGAACCTCTTTGCCTTGCAGAGCCTTACGCCGTCGATTATGGAGGCGTGGTTGAGCTCATCGGAGATGATGGCGTCGTCGGGTCCCAAAATGGTCTCGAAAAGACCGCCGTTTGCATCGAAGCAGGAGGTGTAAAGTATGCAGTCGTCCATGCCGATGAAATCAGCCAGCTTGCGCTCAAGGTCCTTATGGATCTGCTGAGTGCCGCAGATGAAGCGAACGGAGGAAAGACCGTAGCCCCACTTCTCGTAGGAAGCCTTTGCCGCCTCGATTATACGCGGATTGTTGGCAAGCCCCAAATAATTGTTGGCGCACATGTTCAATACGCACTTTGCCTTGGTGGTGTCGATCCTTGCGCGCTGCTCGGTGGTGATGATGCGCTCCTCACGCCAGGTTCCGGCGTCTCTTATCGCCTGAAGCTCATTTTGGAAGATCGTGTATGCGTTCTTCATTATCGTATCTCCTTTGAAAATATTTTGTAAAGCAACGGGCTCCTTAGAGGAGCCCTTAATAAACTTATTTAGTCCAATCGAGGACGACCTTGCCGCTCATACCGCTGTTCATGGCCTCGAAGCCCTTCTCGAAATCGCGGTAGTTAAAGCGATGTGTGATCATGGGAGTGAGATCGAGACCTGCCTCGACCATTGCGCCCATCTTGTACCAAGTCTCAAACATCTGCCTGCCATAGATGCCCTGAAGGGTAAGCCCCTTGAAAATGACCTCGTTCCAATCGACGGAGGTGCCGGGCTTTGCGATGCCGAGAAGCGCGCACTTGCCGGCGTTGCGCATAACGGAGATCATCTGATTGAGGGCTGCGCCGGAGCCGGACATCTCGAGACCTACGTCGAAGCCCTCGGTCATGCCGAGCTCCTTCATTACGTCCTCAAGCTTCTCAACGGTGGTGTTGACCGTGCGAGTCGCGCCCATCTTTTTGGCAAGCCCAAGGCGGTAATCATTGATGTCGGTAACGACGACATTCCTTGCGCCGTTCTGCTTGCAGATACCCGCAGCCATCATGCCGATGGGACCGGCGCCGGTGATAAGCACATCCTCACCGATAACGTCGAACATAAGCGCGGTATGGGTGGCGTTGCCGTAAGCGTCGAAGAAGGAGATTATATCCTCGGGAATATCCCATGTTACGGGGATGACGTTCCTCGCGGGGATGCAGATATACTCCGCAAAAGCGCCGTTCCTCTGAACGCCGACGCCCTGCGTCTTGGCGCAAAGGTGGCTCTTGCCGCTGCGGCAGTTGCGGCACTGCATACAGGTGATATGCCCCTCGCCGGAAACAAGCTGACCTATTTCAAGACCCTCGACGCCCTCGCCTATCTCGGCGATCTCACCGACGTACTCGTGACCTATCGTCACGGGAGGCTTGACGTGAGTCTGGCTCCAAGGATCCCAGTTGTAAATGTGTACGTCGGTGCCGCAGATAGCAGTCTTGTGTATTTTTATCAGCACCTCGCCGTGATGTACCTCGGGCACGGGAACCTGCATTAGGGTAAGCCCCTTGGCTGCCTCAGTCTTAACAAGTGCGTCCATCATCTTTTTCATTTTAAAATGCCTTCTTTCAGTAAAAGATTTATTAATTGATTTCTGATCAGTTTAAGCCGAGCAGCTTTTCAAGCGCGGCGAGCTTAATGCACAGGCAGAGCACCTGCATCGCGGCGGCGAGCTCTTCGCAGGGAGGGAAGCTCGGAGCGATGCGCAGGTTGCTGTCCTGCGGATCGAGCTTGTAGGGGTAAGTCGCTCCGGCGCCCGTCATGTTGACGCCCGCCTCCTTGCAGAGGGCGTGAACGCGCTTAGCGCAGCCGGGCATTACGTAAAGCGAAACGAAGTAACCTCCCTTGGGCTTACGCCATGACGCTATGCCGAGGGGTGCGATCTCGTTTTCAAGAGCTTCGAGCACTATATCGAATTTGGGCTTTAATACGGATGCATGGCGCTTCATATGATCGAGCACGCCTGCTGCGGAGCCGAAGAACTTGACGTGCCTTAACTGATTGAGCTTATCATAGCTGATTATCTCGGCATTCCAAAGCTTTTTCATGTAATCCATATTCGCCTCGGAGCAGCAGAAGCAGGAAACGCCTGCGCCGGGGAATGTGATCTTTGAGGTGGAGGCGAACTCGAAAACCATATCGGGATTGCCGGCTAAGCGGCATGCCTCGAGGATATTCGTAAAGGGAACGAAATCGCCTTCAAACTCGTGCACGCAATAGGCGTTGTCCCACATAAGCAGGAAATCCGGCGCCGCGGGTTTGAGGTTGGCAATGCGATATATCACCTCGTCGCTGTAAACCACGCCGTCGGGATTGGAATACTTGGGAACGCACCACATGCCCTTGACAGTGGGATCCTTGACAAGCTCCTCTATGATATCCATATCGGGACCATTGTCCTTTAAAGGAACGGTTATCATCTCCATACCGAAGGTCTGCGAGATGGTAAAATGCCTGTCGTAGCCGGGAGCAGGGCAAATGAACTTGACCTTGTCGAGCTTAGCCCATTTCTCCTCGGAATGTAAAAGACCGTGGGTGTATGCCTTGGCGATAACGTCATACATGAGGTTTAAAGAAGCGCTGCCGCCTATAAAGACCTGCTCACACTTAACGCCGAGCAGATCGGCGAAGATGCGCCTGCAAGCGGGCAGACCCATAAGCTCGCCGTAATTTCTGGCCTCGACGCCGTCCATCACGGTCTCATCGGGGTCGATATACATATTCAGCATATCGTTTGAAAGATCGAGCTGCTCACGTCCCGGCTTGCCTCTTGACATATCGAGCTTTAAGCCCGCGGACTTGCACTTTTCATACTCGGAAAGGGCGGCGTCGTAAAGAGCGCGGAGCTCCTCACGGGTCATCTCATTAACAGTGGGCATAAGAAAAACCTCCGCTATGTATTGATACAGCTTAATACGGGTAAATTATAACCGTCCATAAGGCAGGTGTCAAATATATATTCTTGTGTCGTAACGAATTCAGTCGAAAAAAACATGAAAGCCGACTGCGGCGTGCTTCGCCTGCCGTCGCCCGCTGCAGCTTACGCAGACAAAGTCAACCGCCGTATCTGACTGCGATATAGCCTGCCGCGGCCTCGCCCTCGCCGTCGTATTCTTGGGTATGCCAGCGGTTGTCTTCACCGAGGTATTTGTAGTTGATGCTGTAATTGAAGGTTGTTTGCTCTCCCCCGCTGTGTATGTCTATAAAGGTTTTCGTATCGGACTCCTCCCACCAGTTAAAATGATAATAGCTTATCACAACGGATGGCAGCTCGTCCTCCAATATGCAAACAAGCTCATATGCCTCGTATTCATTGCCGAGGAAGGTGTACTCTGCGCTGCCCTCATACTTGATGCGGCGTCCTCTCGAAGAACCCTTGCCCTCGATTTTAAGCTCCTTTATCTCTGTGGGAATTCCGTCAACCGCGATTATTATCTCACCCTTGACCCTGTTGCCGATATGTATCCTTTTGGATAGCGGGTCGATAACGAGAAACAGCAGCATCAGCGAAAACAGTACCGTTCCCAATGTGACGGCAGCGGGAATAAGACAGCCGAGTGTGCTGAGCTTAACGCCGCGCTTTTCGGCATGGGGATGCTCTTTAAGATATGCCTCGCTCTCCGACTCCGCGATATCGGCTGGCGAACCGAGCTCGTCTATCTGAGCCTCGGTCATATCCTCGGTAATACCCGTATACTTGACCATGATCTTGCCTGCGGCGCCCTGAGGCAGCCTGTACAGCCCGAGCCCAAGCCGTTTTAAAAAATCGCCTCGCTTCATCGGTCTTCCTCCAAGTCTGAGTTCGGGTCTACGGTTTAATTATACCCGATTTGCCACAGCATTGATTATTTCAGGAACATTTCCAGCAGTTTGCCGTTTATTTTGCGGTCATAGGGCTGATAGCGCATGGGCAGGTCGATCCAAGTCTTCTTATCGACGATGCTCTTTCTGTGCGAGAAAGCGTTGAAGCCGTCCCAGATCGGAAGAGCA